>NZ_JBJODA010000003.1:0-256123 GCF_045899875.1 Clostridioides sp. GD02377 | reverse complement strand
TGTAATGATTTGATAGAAAGTGACGAACCTGGACATGTTCCTGTAAAGGAAGGTTTCAATTCAGAGCATCATGCCTGTGGTCATGATGCACATACTGCTATTGGATTTGGGACAGCAAAGATTTTATCAAAATACAAAGACAAGATTAAAGGAAAAGTTATGCTTATATTTCAACCTGCTGAAGAAGGTGGAAGAGGTGCAATTTCTTTAGTAGAAAAAGGAATTCTACATGAAGTTGACTACATATTTGGTGGTCATAGTGCCCTTGCAGCAGCAATAGCAACACTAAATATGCTTGCTATACCTAGAACTGGAAAAGGTGCAAGTCGTATTAATATTGGAGTGTTGCAAGCAGGTACAGGGCGTAATGTTATCCCTGATAATGCTATTTTGAAAGCTGAAACAAGAGGTATTACAAATGAAATTAATGAATATATGCTTGAAAGTGCAATTAGAATATGTGAATCTTCTACATTAATGTATAAGTGTAAATATAGTCTAGATTTTAAAGGAAAATCTGCTGATTCTTATTGTGATAAAGATTTTGTAGAGTTTGTAGCAAAATCAGGTAAATGTATTGATGGGATTAGAGAAATAGTTGATCATGCTGATTTGGGTGCAGGAGAAGATTTTACATATATAGAAATATACATAAAAAAAGATGAGCTTCTGCTCATCTCAAAGGGGTTAGATTATTCTTACTTTGGGGAAAGTAGAATAAAGGTAAAAGTTAACTAACGTTAACTTTGTCTTTTTTGCATATCACTACTGAGCATAAAAAAATCAGAAAACCATAGCCTTCTGAACTAACTTTAAATATGTACTTTATACCCAATATGTAATTTATGAGTTAATTTTAACTCTTATAATAAAAATTGTCAATAATATATCAAAAAAACATTTTTTAAATTTATATAATTAAACGGATTTATGTTTCTATATAGATGATATGATACAATAACTATGGAATTTATTTTTATGTATTTAACTTACAGTAAAAATAATAAATTTAAAGTGTATGAATAGTTACTTTTTAAGAGGGAAAATATGAAAACATCAATTTTAATAGCATTAATAGAAAAAACAAGTCTTATTGTTGTATTATTTCTTCTGATAACAAAGTCAAAAACGTTTAAGCAAATATTTCAAAAAGAAGAATACAGTTTTAATGATTTGGTATGTATAGCATTAGTTTTTACCTTTTTGGCTATATTTGGTACTTACAATGGTATAAATTATATGGGTTCAATAGTAAATACCAGAATAATATCTATAGTATCAGGAGGTGTTTTATTTGGACCAATGGTAGGTATTACAGCGGGGGTTCTTTCTGGTATTCATAGATACTTTATGGATATTGGAGGTATAACATCTGTCCCATGTCTTTTATCAAGTATCCTAGCAGGTGTATTGTCTGGATTTCTATACAAGAGGATACCAAAACAACATAGAGTAATATATGGCATACTGGTAGGTATGGTTTCTGAAAGTTTTACTATACTACTTATATATTTAATATCGCATCCACATTCTTTAGCGATTCAAATAATTGGTGGAATATATTTGCCTTTAATTGTTGGACAGATTGGAATAGGATTTGTTATATCCATAGTTGAGGGGATTGAAAAAGATAAAAAGGATATAGAAGCAAGAAATAAAGCAGAGATAAAGGCACTTCAAAGACAGATTAATCCTCATTTTTTATTTAATTCCTTAAACACAATAGCTTCATTTATAAGATTCAGTCCAGATAAAGCCAGAGAACTAATAATAAATTTATCAACTTATTTAAGATATAATCTGGAATATAGTGATAATTTAATAGATATAAATAAAGAAGTTGAGCAGGTCAAATCTTTTGTAGAGATAGAAAAGGCTAGATTTGGAGAATTATTAACTGTATCTTATGATATAGATGATGTAAATATAAAGATTCCAAGTTTGATTATACAACCATTGGTGGAAAATGCAATAATACATGGGATTTTAGAAAGTGGTAGAGCTGGTACAGTAAAAATATCTATAAAAAAATTACAATATTCATTAGAAAATACTGTAAGAATATCAATTGAAGATGATGGTATAGGTATAAGTGAGGAAATCATAAATAATGTATATCAAGATAATATGCCTGAAAATAAGATTGGGCTTTATAATGTGCATTTAAGACTCAAATTAATGTATGGAAATGGGCTTAATATGAGAAGAACTGACAATGGGACTTTGATAGTATTTTATGTAAAGGAGTAGTAGGATGAGAGCTATAATAGTGGAAGATGAGTTTCCAGCAAGAAAGGAATTGAGATATTTTATTGAAAATAAAAGTAGCATTGAGGTAGTGAGTGAATTTACTAATGGTATAGAGGTGTTAGATTTTATTCAGGAAAATAAAATAGATGTAATTTTCTTGGATATAAATATACCTCATCTTGATGGTATATTGCTTGCAAAAACATTGAATCAATTTAAATCGAGACCTAAAATTATTTTTATAACAGCGTATGAAAATTATGCAGTTGATGCTTTTTCTTTGGGTGTATTTGATTATGTGCTTAAGCCATATTCTGAAGAGCGAATAATTTCTATGCTGAATAAGTTAGAAAAAAGTGAAATGAATAGTTCTGAACTATCTAATGATAATAATAATTTATCCAATGACAGGAAAGACATAATAAATCAAAATATAGAAGAAATAACACATAAAATTAGTCTTTGGAAAGGTGACAAACTGGTTGTAATAGATATTGATGATATATATTATTGTGAAGCCAATGAAAGGCAGACATTCATATATACAGAGAAAGAAAAGTTTATATTAAAAGAAGGAATTTCAGAAGTAGAAACTATGGTAAATGATAAAGCTTTTTTTAGAACACATAGGTCTTATATCGTAAATTTAAGCAAAGTAAAAGAAATTATACCATGGTTTAATAATACATACATATTAAAATTAAAAAATAGTGATTATGAGGTAACTGTAAGTAGAAGCAAAGTAAAAGAATTTAGGTTATTGATGCATATATAAAGTCATTTCATGTACTTAAATATGCACTTAATATAATTAACATTTATATTAGCATAAAAAAGTATTACTATTTGAACTGGAAATAGTTTTCTTAAACTTATAAAAATTTATAAAGCAATTATACAAAAAACTAAGGGGATGAATTTATGGTAAGTTTTTTAGGTTCAATAGTAGTACTTATAGCAGGGTATTTTATCTATGGTACATTTGTAGAAAAGGTTTTTGGAATCAATGATAAAAATCAAACTCCAGCTATAGCTTGTAGAGATGGAGTAGATTATGTTCCAATGAAATGGAAGAGAATCTTTTTAATTCAATTTTTAAATATCGCAGGATTAGGACCTATATTTGGAGCTATACAAGGAGCATTATTTGGACCATCAGCATTTTTATGGATTGTATTTGGAACAATCTTTGCAGGTGGAGTACATGATTTTGCTTCTGGATATTTATCAATGAAGAATAAAGGTACATCTGCATCAGAGTTGGTAGGTCTTTATTTAGGTAATGGTGCAAAAATAGCAATGAGAATATTTAGTGTTATTCTTTTAGTATTGGTTGGAGTTGTGTTTGTAACAGGTCCAGCAGGATTATTAAAAACATTGACAGGTATAAATACGCAAATATGGGTTGGGGTGATAATTCTTTATTATATTATGGCTACTGTTTTACCAATAGACAAATTAATTGGTAAAATATATCCTGTATTTGGAGCTGCTTTGTTAATTATGGCAGTAGGTGTAGCAGGAGGATTAATAATAAAGGGATATAACATACCAAATATAAATTTACAAAATATGAATCCAAATGGAACACCTTTATTTCCTTACTTATTTATAACAATAGCATGTGGAGCAATATCAGGTTTCCATGCAACACAATCACCACTAATGGCAAGATGTGTTGAAAAAGAGAGTGAAGCAAGACCTGTATTTTATGGGTCAATGGTTGCAGAAGGTATAATAGCTTTAGTTTGGGCAGCAGCAGCCATGTCATATTTCCATGGTATACCTCAACTTAACGTAATATTTAATGATGGTGGAGCAGCAACAGTTGTAAATACAGTGTCTGTTGGATTGATGGGTCCTATTGGAGGGGCTTTGGCTATACTTGGAGTTGTAGCATGTCCTATAACTTCTGGAGATACAGCATTTAGAAGTGCTAGATTAACAATAGCAGATGCAATGAATTATAATCAAGATGCAGTTAAAAATAGATTTTTAATAGCTTTACCATTGTTTGCAGTTGGTGTTGCTCTTACATTTATAGATTTTAATATAATTTGGAGATATTTCTCTTGGGCAAATCAGACACTGGCTATGATAATGTTGTGGACTGGTTCTGCATATTTAGTTAAAGCAAATAAAAATCATTATATAACTACATTACCAGCACTTTTTATGACTGTAGTTACATTTAGCTATATAATGCAGGCAAAAGAAGGTTTTAGATTGCCAGTTAATATATCTAATGGAATAGGTATTGTTGTTGCAATAATTCTTGGACTTTTATTCTTTAAAAAGGCTAAAGATATCAAAGAACAAAATAGTCATAAATTGGCAAGTTAGAGAAATGTTTATTATAAAAAATTAAAAATTTATATTTAAATTATGTTCAAAAAATTGTAGGTAAATTTAAAATTTACCTACAATTTTTTTTATCAAATCTTATTTTTTACTGTATGTTTAATTTAGTTTTCCACATACTATTTTTATGATATAAATATGAAAATAGAGGTGTTGAAAATGGATACTAAAAAATATAAAGATAGATTATTAAAGGAAAAAGAAAAATTAACTAATTTAGTAGTAGATATGAAAGACAATACTTTATTTGGAGATACGACTAAACATACAAGCGAAAAGTATTCATCAGGAGAGCTATCTAGTTATGATAATCATATAGGAGATATGGGAACAGATGTATATATGCAAAATATGCAAAATAGCTTAATAAATCATGAAGAAGGAAGAATGTATCAAATAGATTTAGCCTTATCTAAAATAGAAGATGGAACGTATGGGATTTGTGACTTATGTCATAAAAAAATAGATTTAGAAAGATTGGATATATTACCAGATACAAATTTATGTAATAGTTGTGCTAATAAGAATGATGATTTATTAGGAGATGCAAGTGAAAATCCTGAAGTTGAAAATACTAATTTTTATTCTGAATACTTGACTGATTTGACTGATTTAAATAAAAATGAATTATTGAAAGACTAAAAACTGACATCACATATTATTCAAGTGAATTGGAAAAGAGGTAATGACATGAAAAAGGTAATATGGGGTATATGTATATGTTTATTATCACTAGTAGGTGTGTATACATATAATCATAATCAAGATAACTTAAAAGAAACTTATAGTTTGAGTGATAGTAAAATCAGTGATTATGAAGATGTGATAATAAAAAAAGGAAATGATGATGAAAAGGTTATAGCTTTGACCTTTGATGATGGTCCAGATGAGGTCTTTACACCACAAGTACTTGATATACTAAAGAAAAATGATGTGAAGGCAACTTTTTTTGTGGTTGGAGAAAAGGTAGAATATAATAAAGAATTATTAAAAAGACAGTATGATGAGGGACACGAGATAGGGAATCATACGTTCACACATATAAATGTTGCAAAAAATAGTTATGATAAGGTAGAAAAAGAAATAACAGACACACAAAATGCTGTAAAAAATGTAATTGGAGTAGAACCCAAAATATTTAGACCTCCATATAGAGCCATGAGTAAGAGTGTTTGTGATATTATAGTTTCTAAGCGTATGAACATAATTCTATGGTCAAACCTAGACCCTAGAGATTGGTCTAATCCTGGGGTGGGAAGTATTATAAATACTATTCTTACAAAAGTTCAAAATGGTAATATAATACTTTTACATGATTATAATAATAAAAGGAATGATAAGTCACAAACTATACAAGCCTTAGAAGTAGTAATACCTAAATTAAAAGAAAAAGGATATAAATTTGTAACAATATCAGAACTTATAGCTCACTTAGATAAAAATGAACAAGTACAAAAATAAAAAATACTTATTAAAATATTAATGATGTTTGTATTGCAAATTTACAAGCATCATTAATATTTTAAGATAGTTGCTCTTTGGAGTATTTTTTTTGTATAATAGTAATAGCGTGTTTCAAATAAAATTGATTTTTAAATAATTTATAGGGGGAAAAATAATTGCTATATGTATTAATAATAATTCTACTTATAGGATTAGACCAACTGTCTAAAATATGGGTATTGAATAATTTGGTAGATGTATCAACAATACCAATAATAAATAATGTATTTCATTTAACTTATGTAGAAAATAGAGGTGCAGCATTTGGATTACTACAAAATAACCAATGGATATTTATAATAGTTGCATTACTTGCAACAGTATTTGGATTATATTATCTTAATACAAGAAAAGTACATATATTTGGTAAGCTGGGTATTATATTAATAATATCAGGAGCATTAGGAAATCTAGTTGATAGAGTTAGACTGGGTTTTGTAGTAGATTATTTCGACTTTAGGATTATATGGGAATATGTATTTAATATAGCAGATGTATTTGTAGTTGTAGGAACTGTATTTTTATGCATATATGTTTTATTTTTTGAAAGTAAAAGTAGGTGATTTAATGGATGAAGTAAAAGAGTTTTTGGTACTTGAAGAAGAAGAAGAGATTAGACTTGATGTTTATCTAGCAGAGCAACTAGGTGATATGTCACGAAGTTATATACAAAAAATTATAAAAGATGGTAAAGTAAAGGTTAATGATAAGGTAGAAAAGGCTAAGTATCTAGTTAAAGAAGACGATAATATTGTTATAGAGATACCAGAACCTAAAGTTTTAGAAGTTGTAGCTCAAGATATTCCAATAGATATTGCATATGAAGATGATGATGTTTTGATAATAAACAAACCTCAAGACATGGTTGTTCATCCGGCTCCTGGAAATTATGAAAATACATTGGTAAATGGGATTTTATACCATTGTAAAGATAAATTATCATCAATAAATGGTGTTATTAGACCAGGTATAGTTCATCGGATAGACAAAGATACTTCTGGTCTTCTTATGATAGCTAAGAATAATTATGCACATAATTTTTTAGCAGAACAATTAAAGGAACATACTATAACTAGAGAGTATGAATTTATATGTTATGGTGTGGTTAAAGAAGATAAAATAACTGTAGACAAGCCTATAGGAAGAAACCCTAAAGATAGGCTAAAAATGGCTATAGTAAAAGATGGTAGAAATGCAACTACGCATTTTGAAGTAGTAGAAAGATTTGATAAATTTACTCATATGAGGGCTAGACTTGAAACTGGTAGAACTCATCAAATAAGAGTTCATGCTTTATCTATAAATCACCCGCTTTTAGGTGATAGTGTATATGGTCCAAAAGAAAATAAATTTAAATTAAAAGGACAAACTTTACATGCCAAGAAGTTAGGATTTATACATCCTACTACAAAGGAGTATATTGAATTTAATTCAGAATTACCCGAGTATTTCAAGGAAGTTATTAGAAAAATTAAATAAGAGTTCGTGTGGTACTATAAATCATTTATTTGTTTTTGTATAAGTGATAAATTTAGTGAAATTTAACTAAAATATTTTATATTAAAGTATTTTGCTTAAAAAAGCTTGAAAAATTTGAAATATAAATATATAATTTGAGTTAATGGATTATAAAAATTATCTTTAAACGATACAGAGATATCGTAAGACAATTGCTAAATTAGACTGTATATTTTTATATAAGAGCTTCTTGTCTTGTGATGAGGAGTTTTTTGTTGTTTAAATTGAAATTTTAATTAAGAATAAAATTATAAAAATTAAAAGAAAGGAGTAGACTTGTCAAAAATATATATTATATATTTGACAATAATTATGATATGGTAGAAAAAGCTCAATTAATGGATGAAAAAGCAATAGTAAGAGCAATTACTAGGATAAGTCATGAAATAATTGAAAGAAATAAAGGTGTAGAAAATCTAGTTTTAGTTGGAATAAAAACCAGAGGTGTACCAATTGCAAATAGAATTTCTAAAAGAATAGAACAAATAGAAGGAACAAAAGTGGATACAGGAGATATTGATATAACCTTGTATAGAGATGATTTGGAAAAAATTGATGTGGAACCTGTAGTTAAGGGAACGTATTTAGATTTTAATGTAAATGATAAGACTGTGGTTCTAGTTGATGATGTTTTGTATACAGGAAGAACTGTGAGAGCAGCGCTGGATGCTATTATTGATATAGGAAGACCTAAGTCAATACAATTGGCAGTATTAGTGGATAGAGGACATAGAGAGTTGCCTATAAGAGCAGATTATGTAGGAAAAAATGTACCTACTTCTAGACATGAAATTATATCTGTTAGTTTACTAGAAATTGATGGAGAAGATTCAGTTACAATCAAAGAATAATAATTTTAAAATATTGTATAAAAGCTTAGCATTGAATAGTCAGGGAGGAGGATAAAGCTTACATAGATTGCACAAAATAAATATTATAATTTTATGTATGTGTGTCTTAATGTAGTCTTTATTCTCCTTTATTTGAGTTTTTAATGTCGTAAAATGTAAAAAAAGATAAGTTTTATGATAAGTATATAGAGATTAAAAAATAGAATCTAGGGAATGATAATTAATTAAAAGATATTAATTAAACAGAGGATTTATTTATATATAATAATTTTGGAGGTTTTTATGAAAAAAACGATAATGTCTTTACAACATCTATTAGCCATGTTTGGAGCGACGGTATTAGTTCCCATTTTGACAGGCTTCAATCCGTCAGTTGCGATTTTCTGTGCTGGTGTTGGTACATTGATATTTCATTTTTGTACAGAAGGAAAAGTACCTGCCTTTTTAGGTTCAAGTTTTGCATTTATACCAGTTATACTGGCTGCTAAAGAGGCATATGGTGGAGACTTAGCATATGCTCAAGGTGGTATAATAGTAGCAGGATTAATTTATATTATAATGTCAATTATAGTAAAAGTAGTTGGAGTAAATAAAATTAAATTGTATTTTCCAGCACAAGTTACAGGAGCTATGATAGTAGTTATAGGATTAAATTTATTGCCAACAGCTTTTAGTATGGCTTCAGCAAATTTTGTAATAGCATTTATAACTTTAGCAATAGCAATTTTAACTAATAAATTTGGTAGAGGATTTATAAAGCAATTAGGAATATTAATAGCTGTTTTTTCTGGCTATATAATATGTTTAATATTAAATTTAGTAGATGTAACTACAATTGCAGAAGCAAGTTTATTTGCAATACCTAATTTTACAATACCTAAGTTTAGCTTGGGAGCAATTGTAATTATATCTCCAGTTGTATTAGCTGTATTTATGGAACATATAGGAGATATGACTACTAATGGAGCTGTAGTTGGTAAAAACTTTATAGAAAATCCAGGTTTAAACAGAACTTTACTTGGAGATGGATTTGCAACTATAGTTGCAGGTTGTTTAGGTGGACCAGCTAATACAACTTATGGAGAAAATACAGCTGTACTTGCTATAACTAAAAACTATGACCCTTCAATACTTAGACGTACAGCAGTCTTTGCTATATTACTTGCTTGTGTAGGTAAGTTTGGAGGATTTCTTCAAAGTATACCAAGCTCAGTTATGGGTGGAATTAGTATAATGCTATTTTCAATGATAACTTATGTGGGATTAAAAACTATAAGAGATAGTTCTTGTGTAGAAAGTAAAATCAATTTGTTAATAATAGCAGTTATATTACTAATAGGTCTTGGAACAACATACCTGTCTAATAAAGGTATATCCATAGGGATACCAATAACAAGTACAGTAAAGATAACAGGTCTTAGCTTAGCTGCAATTGTTGGAATTGTATTAAATAGAATTTTAAATAATAAGGATTTTAAAGTTGAAGAATAGTAAATAATGACTTGTGTAATTTTAAATAATTAAATTTATATAGACATTTGTAATTAATGTTGATATAATAGTTAAAAATAAATGAAAGAAAGGGCAAGGTAACTGGGACAATGAGAATATAATCTATTTTTTATAATTTAAAGTATTGTAATTTTTGAAAAGCCTATTTTGGTGGCTTTATTTACGATGCTTGAATTAAGGAGAGTAGATTATAGTCTATACGTTTGTTTGTTATGCCTATTTATGTAAATCTCTCCTTATATTTAAGTGTGTTAAGGAGGGATTTTTTTATGTTGTTAGTAAAAGTAGAAAATTTAAAGAAATATTATTCTGATAGATTAATTTTAGATATAGATAAGTTTGAAGTGTCAGAAGGTGAGAAAATAGGTCTAGTTGGTTCAAATGGTCAAGGAAAAACAACTTTATTAAAAGCAATATTAGGTGAAATAGAAATAGATGAAGGTCATATTCATCTTACAGATAGCTATTCTTATATAAGTCAAAGTGAGAATAACATTGAAATGTGTAGTAATAGTAAAGAAAAGAGTATTTTAAATGCTCCAGATAGATTTGAAGAGTACTTATCAGGAGGTGAAAAAATCAAGCTAAAGATAGCAGATGCGCTAAGTGATAAGAAAAGTATATTAATAGCTGATGAACCAACTTCAAACTTAGATAAAAAAAGTATTGGTATTTTAGAAAATATGTTTAAAAGATATGAAGGTGCATTATTATTAATATCTCATGACAGACGTTTCTTAGATGAGTTATGTACAACTATAGTGGAGTTAGAGGATGGAAAATTAAAAGCTTACAAAGGTAATTACACTGATTATTTAATGCAAAAAGATGAAGAAGTAAAAAGAGCTGATTTTGAGTATCAGGAATATGTTAAAGAGAAAAAAAGACTTGAAAAAGCTCTTTTATACAAAAAAGCTTTAAGTGATGGTGTAAGAAAAACTCCAAAACGAATGGGTAACTCAGAGGCCAGATTACACAAAATGGGTGGGCAAACTAATAAGAAAAAATTAGACTCAAATGTGAAGGCTATAAAAAGTAGAATTGATAATCTTGAGATAAAGAATAAACCTAAGGTCTCCACTGAAATGAAGATTAAGATTCAAGATGGTATGGAGATAATTAGCAAAAACTTAGTAGAGATAAAAGATATGACTTTAAATCTAGGAAATAAATGCCTACTAGATAATGTTTCTTTTAAAATAAAAAGAGGCAAAAAAATAGCTTTATTAGGTGAGAATGGATGTGGAAAAAGTACTCTGATAAAAGAAATATTAAGTAATAAAAATGACTGTATAAAAATAAATAACAAGGTAAATATAGGTTATTTCGACCAACATCAAAATATCTTAGATGAAGAAAATAGTGTTTTATACAACGTTAAGGTTAATAGTTCATTTGATGAGTCTTTTATAAGAATAAATTTAAATTTATTTGGATTTAATGGTGATGATGTCTACAAAAAGGTAAAAGTACTAAGTGGTGGAGAAAAAGTAAAAGTAGCACTATGTAAAATAATATTGGAAGATAACAACTTTTTAGTGTTTGATGAACCAACAAACTACTTAGATATAAAATCTATGGAAGCACTAGAAAAGGCATTGATAAATACTGATAAAACTATGCTTATAGTATCTCATGATAGAATATTTACATCACATATTTGTAACTATATTATGGAAATAAAAAATAATAAAATAAGAGAGTTTGATTGTTCTTATGATGAATATATAATCAATAGAAATAAAAAAGCTCCGAGTAGAGAAAACAAAACTAAAAAAGAAAATCTTTTAGTATTAGAAAATAGACTTACAAATATTATCTCTATGTTGTCTATAGAAAAAGATAATATAAAGAAAGAACATTATGAATCAGAATATAATGAGTTGTTAAAGCAAATCAGTAAAATAAAAAATAGTTTGTTAGAAGATTAAATGTATCTTCATCATTTTAACAATGAAAAAGAGGCTATCCCTATTTTGAGATAGCCTTTTTTCATTTGACAGACAATGTATAATTATTTGATATCAAATCTTGTATTTAATTTAAAATTTATTCTGATTTAACTTTAAGCTTGGCTACCATTTCTTCTTCAGGAGTAACATAAATAGTACTATTAGTCTCATAAATAACCATCCCTGGTTTAGAACCACTAGGTTTTTTTACATTTTTTCTTTTAGTATAGTCTATAGGTACCTGAGAAGAAAGCTTTGACTTACTAAAAAATGCTGCTAGCATTGCCCCTTCAAATATAGTGTTATCAGGAACTTCTTTACCAGCACATTTTATTATTACATGAGAGCCAGGAATATTCTTTGTGTGCATCCACAAGTCATCATTATCAGCAAGTCTTAGTGTAAGATAGTCATTCTGTTTATTATTTTTACCAACTAAAATCTTAAATCCATCAGAAGAAATAAACTCATGAGGTTTTGTAGAAGGAATAGTATCTTTTTTACTGTTCTTCTTTTGAGCCTTGATATAACCAACCTTGGCAAGCTCTTCTTTTATATCTTGTAATTCAGCTAAATTTTCGCAGTTTTCAATACTTAAAATTATATTTTCCAAGTAATCTATTTCTTCCTTATTTAATGAAATCTGATGAGATATTTCAACTTTAGCATGTTTCATTTTATTATACTTTTTAAAATATTTCTGAGCATTTTCAGATGGTGTCAGGTTTTTATTTAATTCTATAGTTACATTCTTACAATTTTCATCATAAAAATTAGCAACTTCAATACTCTCCATACCTTTTTCTACCATATAGATATATGAAGTAATCAACTCTCCTTTTACCTTGTAAATATCTGCATTTTCAGACTCTGATAATTCTTCCTCTTGTTTTTTTAGTTTATTATAAAGTCTATCGAGTTTAACTGATATACTCTTCTTTAAGTCAGATGAACGTTGATTAATTCTATCCTTAATATCTTTAGTTCTATAAAAATCTTCTAGAATACGAGACATACTATCTTTATTGATATATGATAAATCACTAAATAATGTAAGATTTACACAACTGAAATCTACTACTTTATCCACTTTTTTATCTATAACAATACAAGGTGAGTATTTGCTAGCATTTATAGCACTGAACAAACTACAAAATTCTTTGTATAAAGAATCAAACTGTTCACTAGTTACATCCTTTATAGAAGTACTTTGATTTATATTTGCTCGGCAACAGATTTCTTTTGCTATAGTAGGGCTTATGCCTAGAAATTTAGAATATATAGACTTAAAAATAGGTCCTTCAAATTCATTCAAGTTATTAATAAACAAATCTTTAGATATACTCTCAAGAGGGTCAAGTTTATCTTGTTTTGGTGGCAACGAATAGCTATGAGCAGGTAAAACCTGACGCACTCTACTTATGCTAAAAGGTACTCTTTTTATTGAATCTATAATTTTGTCATCTTCATTATGAGTTATTATTATGTTGCTGTGTCTTCCCATAATTTCAATCATAATATTTTTAGTTGTCTTTTCTTTTAGTTCATCCAAAGATTCAATACTTATCTTTATTATTCTTTCAAAACCTACTTGAGAAATTTCTACTATGTTACCACCTTGTATGTATTTTCTAAGTAACATACAAAACATAGGTGCTTTTAGAGGGTTTTCTTTTTGATAATTACTTGTAAGATAGACTCTAGGATTTGAAGCACTTGCACTTAAGACCAATCTAAAATTTTCTTTATTATTTCTTATATTAAAAATTACCTCATCGTCTTCAGGTTGATGTATTTTATCTATTTTACCACCTGTAAGTTTTGATGATAATTCATCTACTATTGAATGTATAACTAATCCATCTAATGCCATATATAGCACCCCTTTCTTTGACCAAAATAGTCAGTAAATTAATTATACACATAATATATGCTTTGTGACTAGGGGAAATTTAAACAAGATAGTAATATTTAAATTGAATAATTATTTATGCTTATTATGAAAGGAAATACTATATTTTAAAATTAATAATTTAAAGTTGATTAAATGTAAAATAAATATAGTATAATTATTGTGTAAAGTATAAGTTATTATATATAAGCTTTAAAAAATAAATCAATTTTAAAGTGTAATAGTATATAAATTATGAAAGAAGGTTGAAAAAATGAAATTTATTGATTTAAGAAGTGATACTGTTACTATGCCTACTGATGAAATGAGAGAAGCTATGGCAAAGGCTCCTGTTGGAGATTCAATCTTTAGGGATGACCCAACTGTAAATAAACTTGAAGAATTAGCAGCAGCTAAAGTTGGAAAAGAAGATGCTATTTTTCTTCCAAGTGGAACTTTTGGAAATCAACTAGCTTTATTTACTCACTGTCTAAGAGGACAAGAAATCATTATTGGTAAAGGTTATCATATTGTAACTCATGAAGTTGGAGCACCTGCTGTAATAGCTGGAGTTCAACTTAGAACTATAGATGAAGATGAAAATGGAGCTCTTAATCCTGAACTTGTTGAAAAGGCAATTAGAAGAGATGACATACATGAACCACAAACAGGTCTTATATGTGTAGAAAATGCGTATTCAGGCGGAACTGTTGTGAGCCTTGAAAATTTAAAAGAGATTAAAAAGATAGCTGAGAAACACAACTTACCAGTACATCTTGATGGAGCAAGATTATTTAATGCTGCCTTAACTTTAGGTATAGAAGCTAAAGAAATGGCAAAGTATTGTGATAGTGTTATGTTCTGTGTATCAAAAGGTTTAGCTGCACCAATGGGCTCTATACTTGCTGGAAGTAAAGAATTTATAGCAAAAGCTAGAAGAAAGCAAAAAGTTATGGGTGGAGGAATGAGACAAGTTGGTATAGTTGCAGCTGCTGGTATCATTGCCATTGAAAAAATGACATTAAGATTAAACGAAGACCACGAAAATGCAAAGTATTTAGCCTGTGAATTAAATAAAATAGATGGAATTGAAGTAAACAACATTAATCCAGATATAAGCATGGTATTCTTTAAAATGAGTGAAGATGTTATAAAAGAGGATGTTTTAATAAAAGAACTTTTTGACAGAAATATAAAAATTAATAAAATGGAAAATGGTGAGTATAGATTTGTAACTCATGTAGATATTACGAAAGAAGATTTAGACTATGTTTTAAAAACACTTAAAGAGTTAATAGGTGTATGTTAATATAAATCTACAAAAAGAGAATTATAGATAGTTATTAGACATTTAATTATAAAATTCATAGACAGTTTAAATAAAACATACATAAAATTCATATAGAAATATTATTATATAAACATAGAAAGAACTAGCTTAAAAACATAATATAATTACCCTAATTGTAATGGCAACTCTCCCTCACATCCTCAAATTATAGTTGTCATTACAAAACTTTTCCCGTAAATTATAAGTTTATGGGAATTTTTTTATGTTATAATAGTTTAAGTGTTAATTTACAAAGGAGCGATACTTATGAAATTTTGGAAACTACATGGAATAGGTAATGATTTTATTGCAGTAGATGGAAGATTCGACAATATAGATTCATCAAATTATACTGCTTTAGCAAAAAAAGTATGCCATAGAAGATTTTCTGTAGGAGCGGATGGCTTATTAGTCGTAAAAGATTCAAAAGTTGCAGATGTAGAAATGGTATATTACAATTCTGATGGCTCAAGAGCAGCCATGTGTGGAAATGGTCTTAGATGTTTTTGTAAATTTGTTTATGATAATGGAATAGTAAAAAAAGAAAATTTTACAGTAGATACATTGGATGGCATTAAAGATATAACAATAAATCTTACAAATGGTGAAATAAATTCCATAAGAGTTAATATGGGAAAAGGAAGTTTTATAGCTAAAGATGTTCCAGTATCTACAGATAGAGAGCGTTTTGTACAAGAAAGTATAAATGTTCTAGATAGGGATTTTATGCTTACTTCTATGTTGATGGGGGTTCCCCATACAGTAGTTATAGTAGATGAGCTAGATGTAGATGATGTTTGTAAATATGGAAAAGAGATTGAAAATAATAAAATATTTCCTGAAAAAACGAATGTAAATTTTGTAAAGGTAGAAGATAAGTATAATATACATGTTTACACTTGGGAGAGAGGTTGTGGATATACTTTAGGATGTGGGACTGGTATGACTGCATCAGCAATAGTATGCAATTTACTTAACATGGTAGAAAGTAGCGTAAATGTAACTTCTCAAGGAGGAACAGTTAAAATAGATGTAGGAGAGTTCTCTTATATGACAGGTCCAGCAGTAAAAATATGTGAAGGTGTTTTGGAGGATTAATTAATGGCTATAAGTATGACTGGTTTTGGAAGAGGGGAATACAAAGATGACAATTATTATTTTTTAGTGGAATGTAAAACAATAAATCATAAGTATTCAGATATAAATATACGTCTTCCAAGAAAAATTTCATTTTTAGAGGATAAAGTTAGAAATTTAGTAAAAAATTATGTAAAAAGAGGAAGAGTAGATTTATACATAAAATTTGACTTATTAGGCAAAGAAGATGTAAACTTAAACTTTGATGAAGGACTAGCTTCTCAATATATAGAGATACTAAAAGGAATAAAAAATAAATTCGATATTATAGATGATATTAGTGTTATGAATGTTGCAAGGTTTCCTGATATTGTAAAAATAGAAGAAAAAGAAGATGATGAAGATTTATTATGGTCAATGTTGAATCAAGCTGTTGAAGATGCATTAATAAAATTAAAAGAAATGAGAAGCGAAGAAGGTAAAAAATTAGCAGAAGATATTACTATGAGATGTGATTTATTAAAAACTCATATAGAAGAAATTGAAAAATATTCAAGTAGTGTTGTAGAAGATTATAGAGAAAAATTGAATTTGAGAATAAGTGAATTATTGGATGACCCAAGCATAATGGATGAGAATAGATTAGCACAAGAAGTTGCAATATATGCAGATAAAAGCAGTATAACAGAAGAAATAGTTAGATTTAAAAGTCATATAGGTCAACTTAAAAACACTATATTTAAAGATGATTCTATAGGTAGAAAAATAGATTTCTTAATACAAGAGATGAACAGAGAGACTAATACTATAGGCTCAAAGTCGTCTGATATAAATATAACTAATTTAGTAGTGGAAGTAAAAAGTGAATTAGAAAAAATAAGAGAACAAATACAAAATATAGAGTAAGAATACAATATTAGAAGGGGAATGCTTAAATGTTTGCGAAAAAAGGATTATTGCTAGTTGTATCAGGACCATCAGGTGCAGGAAAAGGTACTATTTGCAAAGAACTACTTAAAGAAAATGATACAATAAAACTTTCTGTATCAGCTACTACAAGAAAACCAAGGACTGGAGAAGTTGATGGAGTAAATTATTTTTTCATAAGTAAGGAAAAATTTGAAGAAATGATAAAAAAAGGTGAGTTTTTGGAGTATGCTCAAATTTATGATAACTTTTATGGAACTCCAAAAGCAGCAATAATGGAATGTTTAGAAAAAGGGCAGGATGTGCTATTAGAGATTGAAATGCAAGGAGCAAAACAAATAAAAGAAGTTTGCCCAGAGGGAGTATTTATATTTGTACTACCACCATCACTTGAAGAACTAAAAAATAGAATTGTTGGAAGAGGTACAGAAACAGAATCTGAAATAGAAAAGAGATTTAGTTGTGCATATGAAGAGATTAAAATGATTAAGGATTATGATTATTTTATATTTAATGAAGATGTAAAAACATCTGCTAAAGAAATAGAAGGTATAATATCATCTGAAAAGAATAAAGTTAGCAGATATAAAAATATTATAATAGAGAAATTCAAGGAGGAATTATAATTATGTTAAAACCATCTATCAATGAGGTACTAGAAAAAATAGACAACAGATACTATTTAGTAGGGACTGTTTCAAAGAGAGCAAGAAAATTAATTGATGGAGAAGAACCATACGTTTCAAATAAAGCTAAAGAGAAGCCTGTATGTGTAGCCACTAAGGAAGTTGCAAGTGGAAAAATAACATATAGATTGTTAACAGAAGAAGAAATCGAGATAGAAGAAGCTAGACACCACGCTGAGCAACACAAACAAATTTCAGAAGAGGAGTAAGGTCATGCTAAAAGATAAAACTGTTGTAATTGGCATAAGCGGCGGAATAGCTGCATATAAAGCTTGTGATGTTGTAAGTAAGTTAAAAAAACTAAATGCAAATATCCATGTTATAATGACAAAATCGGCAACAGAATTTGTTAAACCACTTACACTTCAATCGCTAAGTCAAAATTATGTAGTAGAAGATATGTTTGAAGAACCAAAGACTTGGGAAGTTGAGCATATATCATTAGCAAAAAAGGCAGATTTATTCTTAATAGTGCCAGCAAGTGCAAATATTATAGGAAAAATTGCAAATGGTATAGCTGATGATAT
The DNA here is from genome assembly GCF_045899875.1 of Clostridioides sp. GD02377. Classification (NCBI taxonomy): domain Bacteria; kingdom Bacillati; phylum Bacillota; class Clostridia; order Peptostreptococcales; family Peptostreptococcaceae; genus Clostridioides; species Clostridioides sp. GD02377. Next base: position 237,738 of record NZ_JBJODA010000003.1, on the reverse strand, counting down.
GTTGACAACTACTGTTATGGCAACTAAAGCACAAGTTTTGATAGCACCAGCTATGAATACTAATATGTATGAAAATCCAATTGTCCAAAAAAATATTCAAACTTTAAAGGACTTTGGGTATAAATTTATTGAACCAGAAAGTGGAAGACTTGCATGTGGAGATATTGGAGCAGGTAAATTGGCTAATCCAGATGTAATAGTGGAAGAAGTCTTAGCTAATATGACTAAAGAACAAGATTTAAAAGGTCAAAGTATTATAGTTACAGCTGGTCCAACTGTAGAAAGTATAGACCCAGTAAGATATTTAACTAATAGGTCTTCTGGGAAAATGGGATATTCTATAGCAAGAGAAGCTATATATAGAGGCGCTGATGTAACATTAATATCAGGTCCTACAAATCTTTCTATCCCACAAAACCTTAAAAAATTTGTAAAAATAGAGTCAGCACAGGATTTGTATGAAGCAGTAGTATCAAATCTAAGTGAAAATAAAATAGTAATTCAAAGTGCAGCAGTTGCAGATTACAAACCAAAGACATATTCTGACAAAAAGATTAAAAAGAAGAATGATGATTTATCAATAGAACTAAGTAGGAATTATGATATTGCTTATGAAATAGGAAAAATAAAAGAAGACAGGATATTAGTAGGATTTGCAGCTGAAACTAACGACCTTATAGAACATGCCAAAGGAAAAATAAAAAAGAAAAATCTAGATTTTATTGTGGCAAATGATTTAACTAAAGAAGGTGCTGGTTTTAGAACTGACACTAACATTGTAAAAATAATAGATGTAGAAGGAAATATTACTGAGTATCCTAAAATGAAAAAAGAAGAAGTAGCTAATGTTATTTTAAATAAAATTAAAGTGTTACTTGAGAAATAAGAACTTTTTTAAATATGATATTTGTGTATTTTATCACAGCTAAAGTAGCTGAAAGCTGCAATTTAATTTTAGCGAGTAAAAACTCGCAAATGTCAGTTAAATTGTAGTTTTCAGCATTTATTTTGCCATAAAGTATAAAATATAATTAATAGTTAACTATTAAGATATAGTTAATATTATTAATGACTTGAAATTTTTTATAAATACTGAGATTTTTGACATTTTGTAAAATATATTAGAATATGAACAGTAGATTAAATTTAAGTAGAGGTTTTACAATGAAAAAATATGCAAAGGTAATAGTGAGAAGTAATACTATATACACAGATAATTTATTTACATATCAAATTCCTGTATTTTTATCGGAATCTATAAGAATTGGACATAGAATATTAGTTCCATTTGGAAGGGGTAATAAACCAACAGAAGCCTTTGTATTTCAATTTACAGATAATTTAGAAGAAAAAATAAAGACAAAAGAAATAATTGATGTATTAGATGAGAATCCAATATTTAGAGAAGAAGACTTGGAATTGGTTTATTGGATGAAAAATAGATATTTGTGCACTTATATAGAATGTATAAATTTAATATATCCAAAAGGATACAAATTAAATAATTATAAGGTAATATTATTAGGTGAAAATTTAATTGAGTTAAACGAAGCTCAATTAAAGGAAAAGATATTGACCTTAAGTGATAAAAATAGAGAAATAGTAGAAAAAGTAATTGATAGTAAAGGAAAAATTAAGGTTGATAAGTTAAAATATATACCAAATCTAAATAGTTCTTTGTACACGATGAATAAAAATGGAATTATAAAGTTATGTTGGGAATACAAAAATCACAAAAATGAAAAGAAAGTATGTTATATATCTTTGAGCTTGGAAAGTGATAAAATTGATGATTATATAGAACAAAATAAAATAAATGTGGGAAGCAAGCAAAAAGAGATATTAAGTTTTCTTAAAAATAATGAAAATGTAGAGATAAATGATTTATTAGACTTATTAAATGCTTCAAGACAAAGTATAACTTCTTTAAATAAAAAAAAGTTAATAACATTAGAGTTTAAGGATTATTATAGAGAACCAAAAAGTATTTACAAATGTGCATCAAAAAGTATAAAATTAAACAATGAGCAACAACAAGCGGTTGATGAGATAAAGTCGAATATGTTTGTGGATGATAAAAAACCATACTTAATTCATGGTGTAACAGGAAGTGGAAAAACTGAAGTTTATATGGAAATAATAGAATTTGCATTAAATCAAGGTTTAGATAGTATATTTTTAGTTCCTGAAATAGCATTAACTCCTCAAACAATAGATAGGTTGAAGAGTAGATTTGGTGATTTAGTAGGAGTGTTTCACAGTAAACTATCTGAAGGGGAAAAGCACGATGTATATAAAGCTGTAAAAGCAGGTAGAATAAGAATTTTAATTGGAGCTAGGTCAGCTCTATTTGCACCTTTTAATTCTTTAGGACTTATAATGATTGATGAATTTCATGAGTCATCATATAAGTCTGAGAAGAATCCAAAATTTAATGCTATAGAGGTAGCTAGATTTATGGCATTAAAAAATAATTTAACTCTTATTTTAGGTTCAGCTACTCCTTCAATTGAAGAATATTATAAAGCAAAATATGGAGAATACAAACTCATAAATATAAAAAATAGAGCAAATGATAAACCTCTTCCTAATATTGAAGTTGTAGACATGAAAGAAGAACTGAATAAGGGAAATAGGAGTATATTCAGTTTTAAACTACAAAAAGAAATAAGTCGTGCAATTGAAGAGCATAGTCAAGTCATACTATTCTTAAATAGAAGAGGTTATGCAAATTTTGTATCTTGTAGAAAGTGTGGGTATGTGTTCCAATGTGAAAATTGTGATATATCTTTAACTTATCATAAGAAAAGTAACACTGGAAGATGTCACTATTGTGGTTATGAGAAAGAAATCCCAAAGGAGTGTCCTGAGTGTAAAAGTCATTATGTTAAACCTTTTGGAGTTGGTACTCAAAAGATTGAGGAAGAATTAAAAAGCATTTTTCCAGATGTAAGAACATTACGAATGGATAAGGATACAACTTCAAAAAAAGGTGCTTTAGATGAAATACTAAATAAATTTAAAGATAAAGAAGCAGATGTACTTATTGGGACGCAGATGTTAAGTAAAGGGTTAGATTTTGATAATGTAACTTTAGTGGGTATTTTATCTGCAGATATGATATTAAATTTTCCAGACTTTAAAAGTTTTGAAACTACATTTCAGTTGATAACTCAAGTCTCTGGAAGAGCGGGGAGAGCTGATAAAGAGGGAAAAGTAGTACTTCAGACCTATGACACTGAACACTATGCTATTAAGCATGCTATTGAATATGATTATGAAGGTTTTTATGAAGATGAGATAAAAATAAGAAAAGCGTTTGGATATTCTCCTTTTAATAACATGTTGAGTGTAGTTGTTAGTGGGGAAGATGAAAGGTTAGTAATAAAAAATATAAAAAATATGCATGCATCATTGATTTATTTATTAGAAAAAAGGGGTATAAATGATTTAGGATTTATATTAGGTCCAAACCCATGTTCAATATCAAAAATAAATCAAAATTATCGATGGCAGATACTCTTTAAAGATGAAAATATTGAAATTAATCTGTTAAAGGGTATAATAAAATATATATGTATAACAAAACGAGATTTGATATTTGATAAAGATATCAATGTATCTATAGATATTAATCCAAACAGTGTATTATAAATTTAGGAGGAAATATAATGGCTTTAAGACAAATAGTTCAAATAGGAGAACCAGTATTAAGAAAGAAATCAAAAAAGGTTGAAAAAATTGATGAAAAAATAATACAATTATTAGATGATATGGCAGAAACTATGTATGATGCTGATGGTGTTGGATTAGCTGCACCTCAAGTTGGAATTTTAAAAAGAGTAGTAGTAATAGATATTGGAGAAGAACTTATAGAACTTATAAATCCTGAAATAATAGAAACATCTGGAGAGCAAATAGATGAGGAAGGATGTTTAAGTGTTGTTGGAGAAGCTGGAGATGTTCGAAGACCAAATTATGTAAAAGTTAGAGCTTTAAATAGAAATGGTGAAACTATAGAGTTAGAAGGAGAAGAACTTTTAGCTAGAGCATTTTGTCATGAGATAGACCATTTAGATGGAATTTTATTTGTTGACAGAATAGAAAAGTAGTAGGAGTTGATTTAATGAAAATAGTATTTATGGGGACACCTGATATAGCTGTTCCTTGTTTACAAAAAATAATAGATGAAAAGTATGATATATTAGGTGTTGTAACTCAGCCAGACAAACCAAAAGGAAGAGGTAAAAAACTGGGAATGAGTCCAGTAAAAGAGCTTGCAATTGAAAATAATATACCTGTATATCAACCAATCAAAGCTAGAGATGAAGAATTTATAGATACAATGAAATCTTTAAATCCAGATGTAATAGTAGTTGTAGCTTTTGGACAGATACTTCCAAAAGAGATACTAGAAATTCCTAAACTTGGATGTATAAATGTTCATGTGTCTTTACTTCCAAAATATAGAGGTGCAGCACCTATAAATTGGGTAATAATAAATGGTGAGGAAAAGACTGGTGTTACAACTATGTACATGGATGAAGGTTTAGATACTGGAGACATGATATTAAAAACAGAAGTAAATCTTGATGAAAATATAACAGCAGGAGAACTTCATGATAAAATGATGAATATAGGTGCAGAAACTTTAAAGGAAACATTAAAGTTAATTGAAGAAGGCACTGCACCAAGAGAGGTGCAAAACCATGAAGAATTTTCTTATGCCCCAATAATGAATAAATCATTAGGAAATATAGATTTTTCAAAAAATGCTATGGAAATACACAATTTAGTTAGAGGTGTAAATCCATGGCCAAGTGCTTATACTACTTATAATGGTGTTACAATGAAAATTTGGAAAACTAAAGTATTAGATGAAAAAAGTACAAAAAATGCAGGTACAATAATTGATGTAAATAAAGATGGTATAAAAGTTAGTACTAAAGATAAGGTACTTTTAATTGAAGAAATTCAGATGCCAAATAAAAAGAGAATGTTGGTTGGTGAATATATAAAAGGGAATACTATAGAAACTGGTTTAGTATTGGGTTAGGTGAAAACTATGACAGATATAAGGAAGTATTTAACAAGTGTTGGGATTTTAATTTTAATATTAGGGATTTTAATAGGAGTTGTAAACTTTTTTATAATGAGTTTAACTCAAATATTTTCTTTAGCAATAAATATTATAATAATATCACTAATACTTATAATACTATGTTCAACAATAATTACTTATAGAGTAATTAAAGGTAAGAATGTTAACTCAAATATAATGAAAATAAACTTTAAGATTGCCAGTTGCTTATTTCCTATTGTATCTTTCATTGCATCATCATTTGGTATGTCAAAAAGTGAGATTAGAAGGATATATATAAAGTTAAATAATGAATATATATACAGTAATAAATATAATTTTAATCCAGAGGATATAATAATTTTAATACCTCATTGTATTCAAGAGAATAGTTGTAAATTAAAAGTTACTAATGATATAGATAATTGTAAAGAATGTGGAAGATGCAACATAGGAGAATTAACTAAGTTAAAGAAGAAAAGTAAAGTAAAAATCTTTGTAGCTACAGGTGGAACTTTAGCTAGAAAGATTATAATAGACAATAAACCTAAAGCTGTTATAGCTGTTGCATGTGAAAGAGATTTAACATCTGGAATACAAGATATAAAAAAAATTCCTGTTTTAGGTGTATTTAACAAAAGACCTAATGGACCTTGTGTAAATACTAATGTAGATATGATAGATATTGAAAAAGCTATAGATTTTTTAACAGGAAAATAAACTAACTTGTAATTAAACTGTTTTTAAGCTATATGAATATTAAGAGGATGTGTAAAAATATATTTTAGGAGAGTGTTATTTATGTACCCTGTATATGGCGGGTTTTGGGGATTTGACCCTACGATGATTATATTAATTCCAGCTATACTATTCACTGCATATGCGCAATTTAAAGTGAGTTCAACAACAAATAAGTATTTGAGAGTAAAAACACGTCGAGGATATACTGGAGAACGAACAGCAAGAAGAGTACTTGATTCAAATGGTCTATATGATGTAAGTATAGAAATGGTTAGAGGTCATTTAAGTGACCACTATGACCCAAGAAGAAAGGTAGTAAGGTTATCAGAAGATGTATATTATGGTTCTTCTATAACTTCTGTTGCAGTAGCTGCACATGAGTGTGGTCATGCAATGCAGCATGCTAAAGGTTATGCTCCTCTTCAAATAAGAAGTAGCTTAGTGCCAGTAGTAAATTTTGCATCAAGTATATCTTGGTTTCTAATATTTATAGGATTTATTATGGCTGGTCCGTTTTTAAAAATTGGGATACTATTGTTTTCAGCTTCAGTATTATTTCAGATAATAACATTACCTGTAGAATTTAATGCTTCAAGTAGAGCAATTGTTCAACTTGGAAATTTAGGGATTATAGATGAAAGTGAGTCAAGACAAAGTAGAAAAGTACTTTCAGCAGCTGCTTTAACATATGTTGCAGCAGCATTGGTTTCAATACTTCAATTACTTAGATTGTTACTAATAGCTCAAAGAAGAGATGACTAAAAGTAAAGTGGGTTGTTTAGAAACAACCCTTTTTTATGTTTAATAAAAGGGAGAAATTTATATGGACGCAAGAGAAATTGGATTTAAAGTATTATGCGATATAGAGAAAAACAATAACTATTCAAATATTGCAATAAACAAACATTTTAAAAACTTAGAAATAAGTGATATGGATAGAGGACTTGCAACAGAATTAATCTATGGAGTAATAGAAAATAAGTATTATTTAGATTACATAATCAATAAACTTTCAAAAATAAAAGTAAAAAAAATGTCAACTTATGTTAAAATCTTTTTAAGAATGGGAACATATCAAATTTTATTTTTAGATAGTATATCAGATTATGCAGCAGTTAATGAAACTGTAAAATTAGCTAAGAAATACGATAAAAAATCTTCTGGTTTCATAAATGCTATTCTTAGAAATGAAATAAGAAGTAAAGATACTATAATGGACATAACTGAGGAAGATAGTGTAAAATACCTATCTATAAAGTATTCTTATAATTCTTGGATTATAAAAAATTGGATGGATAATTTTGGACAAGAATTTACTGAAGATTTATTGGAAGCAAACAATGAAAAGCCGAGTATCTATATAAGAACAAATACACTTAAAACAAGTAGAGAAGAACTTATTGAAAAATTAAATGCAATGGGTATTGTATGTTTTAAAGTTCCTATGGTAGAAGAAGCTATTAAAGTCGAAAAAATGAAGAATATAGAAAAAAATGAATTATTTAAGGCTGGTTTATTTACAATTCAAGATATAAGTTCTATGATAGTAGGGAAAGTAATTAATCCAAAAGAAGATTCATCTGTTTTGGATGTATGTAGTGCTCCTGGTGGAAAATCTACCCACTTAGCTACTTTGATGAATAATACTGGTAAAGTAATAGCTAGAGACATTTTTGACCACAAATTAAAGCTTATAAAAGCTACTGTAAATAGGCTAGGTATTAAAAATGTATGTATAGAAAAGTTTGATGCTTCTGAAATTGATGAAAATAGTATAAGTAAATTCGATTATGTTTTGGCAGATGTTCCTTGTTCTGGCCTTGGCATAATAAGACGTAAGCCAGAAATTAAGTACAAGAAAGAAGAAGAATTAAAAGATATTACTTCTATACAAAAGCAAATTTTAGAAAATGCATCAAAGTATGTTAAAATTGGTGGAAATTTAGTATATAGTACATGTACAATTCAAGATGTGGAAAATATAAATATAATTACTTCTTTTATTGAAGACAATAATAATTTTGAATTAACTCCAATTGATACAATAAATGTAGACTTGGATAATCAAGATAAAGGATATTTAAAGATATATCCTAATATTCATGGAATAGATGGTTTTTTCATAGCAAAATTAAAGAGAATAAGGTAGTGAAGATAATGGAAAAGAAAAAGGTAGTATTAAAAAATTTTACTGAAGATGAACTTAAAGAATTTATGAAAACTATAGATGAAAAGCCTTTTAGAGGAAGTCAAATATTTGCCTGGATATATAAGGGTGCAAAAACTTTTGATGATATGAATAATATACCAAAAAGTTTGAGAAATAAATTAGAGGAAGTCTCATGTATAGGACATATAGATATAGAATTAAAATTAGAGTCTAAAGTAGATGGTACAAAAAAATATTTGTTTTTATTAGATGATGGAAATATAATAGAAACTGTGATGATGGATTATGATAGTAGGGTTACTGTCTGTGTTTCTAATCAAGTGGGTTGTAGAATGGGATGTAATTTCTGTGCATCTACAATGGATGGATTGATTAGAAATTTAGAACCTTGGGAGATTTTAGACCAAGTTATTAAAATTCAAGAAGATACTGGAAAGAGAGTATCAAATCTTGTATTGATGGGAAGTGGCGAGCCACTTGATAATTTTGAAAACACAAAACAATTTTTAAAGATAATTAATGAAAAAAATGGACTTAATATAGGGTATAGACACATAACTCTTTCAACTTGTGGGATAGTACCTAAAATGTATGAATTGGCAGACTTAAAAATAGCTATAAATTTAGCTTTATCACTTCATTCACCATATGACGAAGAAAGGCGAAAAATTATGCCTGTAGCCAATGCTTACTCCATTAAAGAAATATTGGATGCATGTAGATATTATATAAAAAAGACGAATAGAAGGGTCACATTTGAATATTCTCTTATAAAAGGAGTAAATGACTCAGAACAAGAAGCAAGGGCATTAGCTAAGCTCCTAAAAGGTATGCTTTGCCATGTGAATTTAATTCCAATAAATAAAGTTGAAGAAAGAGAATATGAAAAGCCTGATAAAGCATTTATTTATAAGTTTAGGGATAGTTTAGAGAAAAATAATATACCTGCCACAGTTAGAATGTCTATGGGTTCTGATATTAGTGGAGCTTGTGGGCAATTGAGAAGAAAATACAAGTAATTTGTAAGGAGGAAGTCGTATGGTTTATAGTTGTGCCTCCCATATAGGTAAAATAAGAAAAAACAATGAAGACTATTGTGAGGGAGAAGTTATAGATACAGAACATGGTCCAATAGGAATATTTGCCATAGCTGATGGAATGGGCGGACATAAAAAAGGTGAGGTCGCCAGTAAATTAGCAGTAGAAAATATAATTGATTTTCTAAAAGAAAACTTATTACAGCATGATAATGTAAAAATAGACTATATAGATGATATATTAAAACAGGCTTATAATAATGTAAACTCAATTGTGCACAAAAAATCTATGGAAGATATAGAGTTTGAAGGAATGGGAACTACATTAGTTACAGCTATAGTGTATAATAATGTCTTATATGTGGCAAATGTTGGAGATAGCAGATGTTATTTGTTAACAGGTGAAAAATTTGATAAAATAACTATAGACCATTCCGTGGTTGAAGAACTTATGATGGCTCATGTTATTACAGAAGAGGAGGCAAGAAGACATCCACAAAGGAATAGAATAACTAGAGCAATTGGAACAGATGATATGGTTGTTGTAGATATTTTTAAGAAAGAAATTAAAAAAAGTGATATAATACTTCTTGCGACAGATGGATTAACTGGGTTTATTGACGATGAAGATATAAGAGATTTAATATTAGATTATGAATACGAGAGAATTAGTAATATAAGTGAAGAATTGATAAGTATGGCCAATGATGTTTCTGGTAAAGATAATGTTTCGGTTATAGTGATAAAAGTATAATTAGGACGGTGATATTGTGGGAGATACAATTTTAGGAAATCGATATGAAATCATCAGAAAGATTGGTGATGGAGGTATGGCCTTTGTATATGAGGCTAAAGACAGGTTATTAAATAGGACCGTTGCGCTCAAGGTACTTAGACCTGAATTTGTTGATGATGATGAATTTTTAACAAAATTTAAAAGAGAGGCAGAGGCAGTAGCGAGTCTTTCTCATCCAAATATAGTAAATGTTTATGATGTTGGTGAAGATGGAAAAGTTCACTACATTGTAATGGAGTTTGTAGATGGTAAGAACTTAAAAGAGATTATACAAGATGAAGGTACATTAGATGAATATACTGCATTAGATATAACAAAACAAATAGCTATGGCACTTAGTGCTGCGCATAAAAAGGGGATTATACATAGAGATATAAAACCTCATAATATTCTCATATCCAATGAAGGAAGAGTAGTAAAAGTAGCTGATTTTGGTATAGCTAAAGCTGTCTCAAACTCAACAATGACCAATATTGGGAGTATAATTGGTTCAGTACATTATTTTTCACCAGAACAAGCCAAAGGTAAATTTGTAACTAATAATGCTGACTTGTATTCTTTAGGTATAGTTTTATATGAAATGTTGATAGGAAAAGTTCCATTTAGAGGAGATAGTCCAATTTCTATAGCTCTTCAACATATTAATGATGATATAGATTTTACATCAGAAGAAAAGGTTAGGATTCCACAAAGTGTAAGAACTACAATAAAAAAGCTTACAGAAAAATCTAGTGCAGATAGATACCAATCTGCTGAGGAATTGATAGAAGACATTGAGTATATAGAAAAAAATATCGATTTAGATTTTATAAAAGAATATGATGATTTTGCAACTAAGAAAATTGATGAAAAGGAAATTAATAAAGTTGTAAATCCAATACTTGCAAAGCCAGCTCCCGAAAAAGTAGTCAAGCCTGTTGAAGTTGCTGATTTGGATGAAGATGATGATTACTACGATGATTTTTATGAAGACGATGATGAAGAAGAAGATGAAGATGAGGAAGAGATAATGAGAGCTAAGAAGAATCAGAAACCGAAGAATACTCCAAGTAAGAGGGCTAAGAAAAAGAAGAAAAAACAGGAAAGTCCAAAGTCTAGAAAAAGATTGAAAGTAATAGCTGCTATTTTAATAGTGATATTATGTGCTCAAGTATTCTTAGCATATAAATTTTTATTTGCAGGAGGATTTGGGAATAAGTCTTTAAGTGTTCCTAATCTTGTAAATATGACTTTAGAAGAAGCTCAAAGTACTGTTGAAAAAGAAGGATTATCCTTAAGTGTAAAAAGTGAAGAATATAGTAGTGAAGTAGATGAAAACTGTATAATATCACAGACACCTGAAGGAGGAAGTACAAATGTTAAGAAGGGTGATACTATAAATGTTGTTGTAAGTAAAGGTGCAAATCAAGCTTCTGTTCCTAATGTAGTAGGACTCACTTTGAGTAATGCAAAACAACTTATTGAAGAAAATAATTTAAAAGTGGGAACAGTTAAGTATGAGTATAGTTCAATATATAAAGAAGGTACAGTTTTAAATCAAAGTCCAGGAGCTAGTTCATCAAGAGCTCAAGAGGGTGATGAGATAAACCTATATGTGAGTAAAGGCTCAGAAAAATCAAATACACAGACACCAACAACACCAGACAAAACACCAACAACACCTGATGATGATACAAAAACACCTGGTTCAAACTCAGGAAATAATGGTAGTAACTCAGGAGGCTCAAACTCAGGAAACAGTGGAGGAAATTCAGGAAATAATGGTAGTAACTCAGGAGGCTCAAACTCAGGAAATAGTGGCGGAAACTCAGGAAATAATGGCAGTAACTCAGGAGACAATGGAGATAACTCAGGAGGTTCAAATTCGGGCGGAAATGGAGATAACTCAGGAGGCTCAAACTCAGGAAATAGTGGAGATAATTCAGGAGGTTCAAGTTCAGGAGGAAATGGAGAAACTCCATCTGGAACTGGCGGAAATATTGGTAAAACAGAATAAACATTAGCAAAATAAGAGCTGTCTTTTTATGGAAACTATTTTCTTTAAAGAGGCAGTTTGTTTTGTATAAAATATGAAATTGGTTATAATAAAGGAGAAAAGTATTTATGATAAATAAAACAGTTTTAATTACAGGAGGAGCTAGAGGTATTGGTAAAGCTATGTCTGAAGCTTTTGCAAAAGAAGGATATAATGTATTAATAAATTTTAATAAGTCAGAAGATGAAGCTAATGAGTTATATACTAAATTAAGTGAAAAAAATGCCTATGTAAAACTTTTTAAAGCAGATGTTTCAAATAGAGTAGAAGTAGAGAATATGATAGATTACTGTGTAAAAGAATTTGGTGGATTGGATGTGCTTGTAAATAATGCTGGTATAAGTCAAGACAAGTTATTTACAGATATAACTGATGAAGACTGGGATAGGATGATGAATATTAACTTAAAAGGATGTTTTTATTGTTCACAAGTGGCTTTAAAATACATGATATCAGAAAAAAAAGGGAATATAATTAATATATCTTCGATTTGGGGAATAGCAGGTGCTTCTTGTGAAGTGCATTATTCTATAACAAAAGCAGGTATAATAGGTATGACAAAGGCATTAGCTAAAGAAGTTGGACCATCAAATATTAGGATAAATAGTATAGCTCCAGGAGTCATTAATACTGACATGCTATCTGAATATAATAGTGAAGATATAAATGTTCTTGTAGAAGAAACTCCATTAATGAGGCTAGGTACTCCAGACGATATAGCAAATTGTGCTATTTTCTTAGCATCAGATAAATCAAATTTTATCACTGGTCAGGTAATTAGCCCAAATGGAGGATTTGTTATTTAAAAAAAATGTGGTATTATATAAAAATAGGAAATAATAACACGATATACTGCTAATGAACAGTATGTGTTTATATAAATTTTATAAAGGGAGGCATTTGATGCTAGAAGGAAAAATTATAAAGGGGATTAGTGGATTTTATTATGTAGATACAGATAATGGTATTTATGAATGCAAGGCTAGAGGAATCTTTAGAAAGAAGAAAATAACACCTTTAGTTGGTGATAGAGTAAAAATAAGTATTGTTGATGAAGAAGAAAAAAAAGGTATTTTAGAAGAAATAGATAGTAGAGATACAGAACTTATAAGACCTCCTATAGCAAACGTGGATAAGGCATTAATAGTATTTGCAATAAAAAATCCTAAACCAAACTTGTCTCTTTTAGATAGATTTATAGTTTTGGCAGAAAAAGAAAATTTAGAAACTGTAATAATCCTTACAAAAGCAGATTTAGATGATAATGATACGTTAGAAACTGTTAAAAATATATATGAACTTAGTGGATATAAGGTTATTCCAGTAAGTAATATTACTAAGTTAAATATAGAGAAAGTAAAAGAAGAATTAAAGGAAAATGTTGTAGTATTTGCAGGCCCATCTGGAGTTGGAAAATCAAGCTTATTAAATGAAATAGATGCGAACTTTAAACTACAAACTGGAGTAGTAAGTGATAAAATAAAAAGAGGAAAGCATACTACTCGCCATGCAGAACTCTTAAAGTTGGAATTTGGTGGAATGGTTGCAGATACACCAGGTTTTAGTTCGCTTGCACTTGAAGACATAGAAGAAGTTGAGCTTAAAGATTATTTTATAGAATTTGATAAATTTAATGATTGTAAGTTTGGTTCAAAATGTATTCACGAAAATGAACCTAATTGTGCTATAAAAGAAGCTGTTGCAAATGGAGAAATATCTAAAGAAAGATATGATAGTTATATACAGCTACTAAATGAAATAAGACAAAATAACAGTAGGAGGTATTAGAAGTATGATTAAATTAGCACCATCAATATTATCAGCAGATTTTGCAAAATTATTGGAAGATGTAAGAAAGGTAGAGAGTGCAGGATGTGAGTATCTTCATATCGATGTAATGGATGGACACTTTGTACCAAACATTACATTAGGTCCACTTGTAGTTAAAAGCTTAAAAAAAGAAAATATAAATATGGTATTTGATGCTCATCTTATGATAGAAAATCCAGACCAATATATTGAAGAGTTTGTAAAAGCAGGATGTGACATAATAACTGTTCATCAGGAAGCTTGTGTGCATCTACATAGAACTATACAAAATATAAAATCACATGGAATAAAAGCTGGTGTTGTACTTAATCCAGCTACACCAATAGATACTATTAAGCATGTTCTACCTGATTTGGATATGGTATTATTAATGTCTGTTAATCCTGGATTTGGAGGTCAATCATTTATACCTTGTGTTCTAGATAAAATTAAGGAGTTAAAAGCTATTATAGATAATCAAGGCTTAAACATCGATATAGAAGTTGATGGTGGTATAAGCCCTAAAAATGTGGCTGAAGTTGTAAAAGCAGGGGCTAATGTAATAGTAGCAGGTTCTGCAATATTTGGAAGTGATGACATTCAAGAAACAGTTAATTTATTTAGAAAGAATGCTTCTCTTGAAGAATTGGTTTAAATTTAATAATGAAAATATGTATTATTTTAAATGGAGAAATTGAAGATTACGAAATTACAAGAGATATTATAACTAAAGAATGTTATGACTATATAATATGTGCAGATGGAGGGGCAAATCATGCCTACAAAATGGAAATCATGCCAGATTATATATTAGGCGATTTAGATTCAGTGGAAGAAGAAAAGGTAGATTTCTATAGAAACAAAGGTGTTAAATTTGAAAAATTTCCATCTAAGAAAGATGAGACTGATACAGAGCTTTGTCTTTTTTTAGCTAAGACTCTTAAAGCAAATCATATTGATTTTTTTGGAGCTTTAGGTGGAAGGATTGACCATACAATTACCAATGTAAATCTATTATACTATCTAAAAGAAGATGGTATATATTCTAGAATACTATCAGATAAAGAAGAAATGTATATAGTTATGAATGAGGAAATTACCTTATATGGCAATGCAGGTGACACTATTTCTGTAATAGCTGTAAAAGGAGATGCTAAAGGGGTAACACTTACTGGTTTAGAATATCCTCTAGATAACTATTATATGAAATACTCTGTGCCTATTGGAATGTCAAATGTTATGCTAAGTGATTCTTGCAGAATTAAAGTAGAGCAAGGGTGTGCACTTGTAGTTAGAAATTTATAAAAATCGATTTTGACAATTGATTTTATATTACAAAGCAGATACAATCAAGTAAAATATATTTATGATTGTATCTGTTTTTTAGTATATAATTATAAATATATGATAAATTTTGGACATAAGGGGGATTTTTTTGTGGTAGATAGTATTATTTTTGATTTAGATGGAACATTATGGGATTCAACTGAAGAAGTATGCAAGGTCTGGCAGGATGTTTTAAATAAACATGAAGATATAGACTTAAATGTCACAAGAGAGTTGTTTAGAAGTGTTATGGGTCTTTCTTTTGATGAAATAGCTAATCGTTTATTTCCAAATCTAAATGAAGAAGAAAGAAAGAATTTATTGAATGAATGTTCTTTAAAAGAATGTGACTATTTATCTGAAAATGGAGCTAAATTATTTGACGATATAGAAGATACTCTGAAGTTGTTATCCCAAAAATATAAATTATTCATAGTAAGTAATTGTCAGGCTGGATATATAGAATCTTTTTTAAAAGCACATAAATTAGAACAGTATTTTATAGATTTTGAATGTCCTGGAAATACTGGTTTGCATAAAGGTGAGAATAATAAGCTTATAATCGATAGAAATAAATTAAGTAATCCAATTTATATTGGAGACACTCAAGGTGATGCAAATAGTGCTAAGTTCGTGAATATACCTTTTATATATGCAAAATATGGATTTGGAAATGTGGATGGATATGAATATTCTATAGACTCATTTAAAGATTTATTAGAACATGATATATTAAAATAAGGTGAGTTTAAAGATTATATTAATATAATAAAAAAGTTATGGGGGGATTTAAAAATGGAATTACAAGATACTATTTTTAAAAGACAAAGTGTAAGAAAATTTAAAAATGAAGATGTTTCAGATGAAGATATTTTAAAAATGATAAAAGCAGCTGGAGCAGCTCCATCAGGGAAAAATATTCAAAACTGGCATTTTGTAGTTATAAAGAGACGTGATTTAATGGAAAAAATCGCAGATGTAATAACTAAAAAACAACAAGAAATACTTGTAGAAATGGATAAAGTATCAGTAGAAAAAGCTAATAGATTTAGAAAGTTTGTACCAAACTTTACATTATTCTACTTAAAAGCTCCAGTTTTAGTATTAGTTTTTACAAAAGTATATAATCCATCAGGATATTATGAATTAGAGCTTATAGATGCACCTAAAGAGACTATAGATAAGTTATTTATAAGAAATCCAGGTATGCAAAGTTTAGGTGCTGCAATTGAAAACTTTACATTATCAGCAATTGAATTAGGGTATGGCTCTTGTTGGTTGACAAGTCAAAACTATGCAGCAGATGAGATAGAAGCTATTTTAGAAGTAGAAACTGGATTTGAAAAGGGAGAGTATTTTTTAGGTGCAATGTTAGCTCTTGGAGTACCAGAAGACAACCTAAAGAGTCCATCTAAAAAGCCAGTAGAAGAAATATGTACATTTATAAAGTAAAAATAATGATTTTTATAAAAATAAATTAAAGTAAAAATAAGTATGTTAAAAGTTAAAAAGTAGATTTTATTGATATTATATTTCAAATCATTGATTTGATTAATACAATAAGAGCTACTTTTTTTGTGTATATTAATGTTGAACGTTTTAAATCTTTAGAAAATCTTTAGAAAATTATGTATAATATCTTTAGTTTTTAACTTTAATATTAAGTATATAAACAAAATAAAACAAAACAATACTAAATTGTGCTAGAGGGAGGTTTTTAAAATGGGAATTAAGTTCAAATAACTGAAATCAAAAGATATAAATCTATAAAAAAATGGAAAAACTTCTATCATATTGTATAATCATAGATGTAAAGAAAACTTTCAAACTAATTAATAAAAGGAGATTAAAATGAATTCATATAATATTTTGGTGGTAGAAGATGAGAAGGAAATAGCAGATGCTATAGAAATATATCTATTAAATCAAGGATATAATGTTTTTAAGGGGTACAATGGAGTGGAAGGGCTTAAAGTTATAGAAGACCAAGAAATACATTTAGCTATAATTGATATAATGATGCCTAAAATGGATGGAATAACACTTACCATGAAACTTAGAGAAAATCATAATTTCCCAGTAATAATGTTATCTGCAAAATCAGAGGAAGTTGATAAAATAATGGGACTTAACATAGGAGCAGATGATTATGTGACAAAGCCTTTTAAACCATTAGAGTTATTGGCTAGAGTTAATTCACAACTTAGAAGATATACTAAGTATCTAAACATGATTGGAGATAAAGAGCAAAGTGTAGAAACTAGTGACAGTGTATTTGTAATAGGTGGATTAGAATTAAATGAAAACACAAAAGAAGTTAGTATTGATGGAAAATATATAAAAACAACTCCTATAGAATTTAAAATACTAAGTTTACTTATGAGAAATGCAGGAAGAGTTTTTTCTGCTGATGAAATATATGAAAGAGTTTGGAATGAGAATGCTGTAAATACAGATACAGTCATGGTACATGTTAGGAATATAAGGGAAAAAATAGAGATAGACCCAAAAAATCCAAAATATTTGAAGGTGGTGTGGGGTGTTGGATACAAAATTGAAAAAATTTAAAGATAAATATATAGTTACTGTTATAGTTTTTATACTCATGTTATCAGCATCATTAGGTATGATTAGTCAATATTCTACTATACAAGCAGGTGCTAAAGGTGGAGCTAAGAATCCATTTGAACAAGAAGGTTTTGTAGATGATATATATAAAGGTAGTTATGTTTTATATCATAATATGAAAGAAGATCAAGAAGGTAAAATGATACAACCATCAAAGCTTTTTATAAATGAAGAGACTATAAACTATATAAAAAATGTAAGTAAAGAAAAAAACTTATATGATGGTTCAGAAAGCTATTATACAGATGAGAGTATTAATGCAGATTTTAATGAAAACTTTGAAAGTTGGGAGTCTTTTATTAATAATTCAGGAAAAAATTTAAAATATTATTTGGTTGATAAAGAAAAAAATTTCGAACTTTTCAATGAAGATAAAGAATTAAGGGCTCTTGATACAACAAAGAATGATAGTCCAGGAGAAAATTCTGATGAAAATCAGACAAAAAATACAACAATGAGCAATGAAGAGAGACAAAGTAAGCTTAAGGATATAAAGGATAATTATAGATTTTATGTTGCAATGAATTTTGATAAAGATGGAAAAGTAAATGTTGTCGATTCTTATGGAGTAAATCAAAAAGTTATTAACCAAATGTTGCTATCTAAAGCAAGAGAAGATTTAATGAATACCAATTTAGGTGGAAATTCAATTTCATATAAACTAACACCAATAAAAAATGTAACAGTAGTATATGCTGTGCCTAAAGTAATAAGCAAAGATGATAGTACAGAGTATGGTTATGGAAGCATTTATAACAGTGATAATATAAGTGCATATATAAACAATGTAGAAAATAATTCTTATTATAAAATTTCTGGAATGATTTTAAAAATTATATTAGCCATAGTCGTGATTGTAGCTTTGGCATTCCCATATAGAAAATCTAAGGAATTAATGGGATTTGATACATTATCAAAAATACCATTAGAGATACTTTTTATTGCTATTGTTATTGTACAGGGGATTGTAGACTTATATCCAACTGGAATAATAAGTGGTACCTTGAATGGAAATTATGTAGAGTATCTAATAAATAATGATATAAGTGCTAAAATGGCAAGTATATTGGTAAGCTTGATGAATCTAACTTATTGGTTTGTAATATTCTCAATAATATTTGTATTTATAACACTTTTAAAACATATTTTAAATGTTGGAATAAGAGAGTATTTTGTAAAGAGTACTATAACAGGAATGTTCCTTGTATGGTTTAAAAAAGTAGGAAAAAAAGCTATTAATCAAATTAGAACAATAGATTTGAAAGAAAAACCAAATAAAACTATAGTTATAATTCTTGGAGTAAACTTATTAATTATAGTTATAATGTGTAGTATGTGGTTCTTTGGGATAATACTAGCAATAATTTACTCAATAGTTTTATTTAAAGTACTATCTGATTATTCTAAAAAGACAGTATGTGAATATAATCAACTTTTAGATGTTACGAAGAAAATCTCAGATGGAAACTTAGAAGTAAATATGGAAAAAGATTTAGGATTTTTTAATCCTATAAAAGATGAACTAGGAAATATTCAAACTGGGTTTAAAAAAGCTGTTGATGAAGAAGTTAAGAGTCAAAAGATGAAAACAGAGCTTATATCAAATGTATCACATGACTTAAAAACACCTTTAACATCTATAATCACGTATATAGATTTATTAAAAGATGAAAATATAACAGAAGAAAATCGTAGATTGTACATTGATACATTGGATAGAAAATCACAAAGATTACAGCATTTAATAGAAGATTTGTTTGAAGTAAGTAAGGTAAATAGTGGAGATGTACATTTGAATATAGTAAATGTGGATATTGTATCTCTAATGAAACAGACACTTTTAGAATTAGATGATAAAATTACAGATTCATCTCTAATATTAAAAAATAATTTTTCTAGTGAAAAGATAATATTACCACTGGATAGTCAGCGTACATTTAGAGTATTTGAAAATCTTATAATGAATATAAGTAAGTATGCAATGCCAAGTTCAAGAGTGTATATTGATATTTTAGAAACAGATAATAAAGTAACTGTTATGCTTAAGAATATGTCTGCAACTGAGATTGATTTTAGTGTAGATGATATAATGGAGAGATTTGTAAGAGGGGATAAGTCACGTAATACAGAAGGCTCTGGACTTGGTCTAGCAATAGCAAAAAGTTTTGTAGAGTTGCAGGGTGGAAAGATGAATATAAGTGTGGATGGTGATTTATTTAAAGTTACAATTACTTTTAATAAAAACTAAAGTAAATTTTTATAAGTACAATATTAAAATATAATTACAATTTGTTAAAATAAAAACGGTGAATCCTATATGTTAGGATTCACCGTTTTTGGCCTGTAGAATTGAGTAACTTACTAATTATCTCTTGTATATATTACTATAGCATCTCTCAAAAACTTTGCTAGCCCAGGCTGTTCTTTATCATAGTATGATGTAAAGCGTTCATCATATACATACATCTGCGCTAAAGAGGCATGAGCTTCCTTAGAATATGTATTCCAAGTGTAACTCAACCACTTATGATGTAATCTTGCAACTTCCTGAGAAAGTTCATTAGAAGAATCACCAGTTTTAAAAGCTTTCTTGAGTTTAGCAATTATTTCAATACTTAAGTTTTGCCAATCTTCATAATCTTGCTTAGACATATTTTTAAATTTTTTATTTGATGCATCTACTGCATCCTTACCATATTTCTCTCTAATTTCAGTTCCATAATTTTTTTCATTTTCATCAATCATTTTTTCTTTAAAACCTTCAAATTTTTCTATATCTGTCATATTGTATTTTCCCTCCCTTAAAGCTATAGTTTTATTTACATTTTCTATTAACAAGTCAATTTGTTTTCTTTTAGCTAGTAACTTGTTGTGATGTTCTTTTAATGCATTTAGACTGTCAAAAGTTGGTGAATTTATAATATTCTTTATATTTTCTAAGCTAATGCCTAACTCTCTATAAAAAAGTATCTGTTGTAGTTTATTAACTTCATTTTGACCATATATACGATAACCTGACGAATTTATTTTAAGTGGTTTAAGAAGTTCAATTTCATCATAGTATCTAAGTGTCCTAGTGCTTATACCAGCTATTTTGCTTAATTTTTGAACTGTATATTCCATGAGTAATACCTCCTATAAATTAAATATACACTTTTACGCAACGTCAATGTCAATATATTAAAATATAAAAATTCATATCTTTTAATAAAAATATAAAAAAATATCTTTACTGGATATTTTACACACAAGTGTCAATACTCACTAGTGAAAATTAAAAAAATAATATTTATAGATTTTCTTTATTGAAATATAGAGAGTCTGTAATCTAGGAGGAACTGTATGAATTTAAAAAGAAGCAACGAAAAACGAGAAGAGTATATAAGAATGTATTCAGATAAAGAAAGTTTTTTAAGTTTGATTCAAAATTTTACAAGTGTCTCAATAGCAAAAGAATTAACTCTTAAAAATATAGAGTTAGAAACATCTTTTATATGTGAATATAAAGGAAAGGAAGTTGATATAATATATAAGGTTTTTTCTAAAAATCATAAGGTATCACATTATATAGTACTGGAGTTTCAAACAGAAATGGATACTGATATTGTACCAAGATTAAAATCATATAGAGAGCAAATTTGGAAAAGCTTTATTATGAAAAAGAGTCTTGAAGAAATTGAAGACAAGAATTTTAAACTTCCCAAAGTTATACCAGTGGTTTTATATAGTGGACCTGAAAGATTAAGCAGAAAAAGAGGTATTTTAGATATGATAGAATCTATATCAGAGGAGAGTAATAATTCTAGTATAAAAAATTAAAATTACATATTATGTTTGTTGGTCTAAAATGGAAAACTATCGCATAAACTTGAATATGAAAATATTTATAGATACAAGTTCTATGTGGAGGTGTTCCATGAGAAATAACAAGTCTAAGGTATTGCTAGGAATACTATGTCTGGCAACAGGAATGGCTGTAATTTTGTCTATGTTGCTTCCTGGCTGGATTTGGTCAGCACTTACCGCATTAATACTTATTGGATGTGGAGCATTATTATTTTTTTGTTAAAATAATTTTAACTATAAAGTGTGGGGTGAGTATTGATGAAAGTAGTAACAATAAAGTTACCAAAATGGATTTCAAATATAGTCTTAAAATTCATGAGAAAGAGTAAAAATGATTAAATTAAAAAGCCTACTTACGGAAGTAGGCTTTTAAACGTGGTTACTAAGCTCTTTCAATCTTACCAGAACGTAAACATCTAGTACAAACTTTTACTCTCTTAGGAGCTCCATCTATAATCGCTCTTACGCTTCTTAAGTTAGCTGACCATGTTCTTTTATTATGTTTATTTGAGTGTGATACTTGGTTTCCAGAAACCTTACCTTTACCACATACGCTACATACTTTTGCCATCTACGCACACCTCCTTAAAATGATAACTATTTAAAGACTAAAAACATATTTATATTATCATAAATAACAAAAATTTGCAATAGAAATATATATTTGCCTTACACATATTGAAGAATTTCTTATTATCATATAAAATTATATATATAATTTTATATAAAGTAAATATATTTGGAAAATAATTATTATTTTTCTTTGAATATATATACTATAGAAGAAATTTTATCCAAAAACTTTTCTAGGTTTAAATTATACCATATTTATAGTATGATATGATTATAATTTTATATAATAAATAAGTAAAAATAGTAAAAAATAAATTAAGAAGTATTTTTAATAAAAATAAGCTTAAGGGGGTCAACCATGAGTGCAAAGGTAACGAATCAATATGGAAGTATAGAAATAGATAATCAAGTAATAGCTCAAGTCATATATAGAGCTGCAATGGAAAGTTATGGTTTAGTAGGTTTAGCGTATAAATCCAAAGGAATAGTAGAGTTATTAAAAGGCGAAAATGCTACTAAAGGTGTTAGAGTTGAAGAAGTTGAAGAAGATGCCATAGCAATAGAACTTTATGTTATAATACAATATGGCACAAATATATCTACTGTTGCCAATAATATAATAGATAGAGTAAAATATGTAGTTGAAAAAATGACTGGCGTAAGAGTCACTAGAATTGATATTAATGTACAAGGAATAAGAGTTAAGTAATTTCATAGGAGGAAACAAATGATTCAGTATATAGATGGTAAAAGGTTAAGAGAGATGTTTATTTCAGGTGCAAACAATCTCCAAAACAATAAAGATTTGGTTGACAAGTTAAATGTATTTCCTGTACCAGATGGAGATACAGGGACTAATATGTCATTAACTATATCTTATGCCTTAAAAGAATTAGCAAAAGTGGAAACTGATAACATATCGGACATAGGAAAGGCATTATCTAAAGGTTCTTTAATGGGAGCTAGAGGAAACTCAGGAGTTATACTTTCGCAAATAATAAGAGGTATAGCTAAGTCTATAGAAGGAAAAAGTAAATTATCAACAGATGATTTAGCAAAAGCTTTTAAAAATGGTTCAGATACAGCATATAAAGCTGTCATAAAACCAATTGAAGGAACTATACTTACTGTAGTTAGAGAAAGTGGCGAATTTGCAATAAAAGCTGCCAAAAAAGAAAAAGATATAGTAAAGTTTTTAAGTATGCTTGTAAAGGAATCTAATGCTTCATTAGAAAGAACTCCAGACCTTCTAAAAAATCTAAAAGATGCTGGTGTAGTTGACTCTGGTGGAAAAGGTCTTGTACTTATATACGAAGGAATGTTAGCTTCTATAAAGGGAAATGATATAGAAATAAAAAATGCTAACTTGGATGTTAATACTTCAGCAAGTATGGATTTTGCAAAGAGTACTACTAGTACAGATGATATAAAATATTGTTATTGTACAGAATTTATACTAGAAAGTTCTAAGGTAGAAGACACTAAAATAAGAGATATAATGATGGCTTATGGTGATAGCTTAGCAGTAGTTGGAGATGATGGAGTCATAAAGGTACATGTACACACTAATGACCCAGGAAATGTGCTTCAAGAAGCTCTAAAGTATGGTCAATTATTAACTATAAAAATAGAAAACATGAAGTTACAACATGAAAATACATTATTAGATGTAGAAGAGAAGAAAGAAAAAGAAGAGGAACCTTTAGAAGAAGAAAAAGAGTTTGGGTTTATAGCTACTTCTATGGGTGAAGGATTGGCAAATATATTTAAAGACTTTGGAGTTGACCATATAATAGAAGGTGGTCAAACTATGAATCCAAGCACAGAAGACTTTATGAATGCCATAAATAATATAAATGCTAAAAATATATTTATTTTCCCAAATAACAGCAATATAATAATGGCTGCTAATCAAGCTAAAGAATTGAGTGAGAAAAATATAATAGTTATACCTACAAAAAACACACCTCAAGGATTTGCTGCATTAGTAACATTTAATGGAGAGTTAAGTGAAGATGAGAATAAAGAAGCTATGATGGATGCTTTAAACTCAGTTAAATCAGGTCAAGTAACTTTTGCTGTTAGGGATACAGTAATGAATGAAATTGATGTTAAAGAAGGTAATATAATTGGAATTGCAGAAGGGAATTTATTATCAGCAGGAGATTATGTGGATGAAGTAACATCAAACCTTATTGAAAAGTTGGTTGATGAAGATACTGCTATAATAACATTATTCTTTGGTGAAGATGTTACAGAATTTCAAGCAAATGAACTACGTACTTCTTTAGAAGAAAAGTTTGAAGATGTAGATGTAGAATTATATTATGGAGGACAACCTCTTTATTATTACTTAATTTCAGTTGAATAATGATTATAAGAACCTGTATGACCAAGTAGCTTTTATAAAGTTGGTTGTACAGGATTTTTGTGTAGTAGGTGATATATTTGTTGGATTTATATAAAGATGTTCAATATGTTAAAGGGATAGGACCTAAAAAAGCTGATAAGCTGAATAAATTGGGAATATTTACTTTAAAAGACTTATTGTATTATTTTCCAAGACAGTTTGAAGATAGAAATAATCTAAAGAAAATAGCACAATTAGAGGATGATGAGAAAGTTACAATAAAAGCAGTCATATCAAGTATAAATACGTTTAGTCCAAAAGAAGGTATGACATTGACAAAAATTGATGTAAAAGATGAGACTGGTTCAGCTAAATTGGTGTTTTTTAACAAGATTTATATAAAAAATACATTTCGTCCAGGTGATTCAATATTAGTTTTTGGTAAGGTTAAGAAAAAATTTAATAATTTAGAGCTTACATCATGTGAGTTAGAGTATCTTACTAATTCACCTAAGAATACGTGTAGATTTATGCCTGTGTACCAGCTTACATATGGTGTTACAAATAAAGAAATTATGAGTATAATTAGAACAGTACTTGAAGATAAAGAACTAATTATACAAGAATATATGCCAAAGAGAATTATAGAG
Source organism: Clostridioides sp. GD02377 (assembly GCF_045899875.1). Classification (NCBI taxonomy): domain Bacteria; kingdom Bacillati; phylum Bacillota; class Clostridia; order Peptostreptococcales; family Peptostreptococcaceae; genus Clostridioides; species Clostridioides sp. GD02377. The sequence continues at coordinate 212,697 of NZ_JBJODA010000003.1, read as the reverse complement.
AAGTATAGACTATGTAATATAGATTTTGCAGTTAGAAATATACATTCTCCAAGCAATAAAGAATCATTAAAAATAGCTTTATATAGAATTGTATTTGAAGAATTACTTATACTACAACTTGGATTATTTGTATTTAAAAGTGGAAGAAATAAAGAAGATGGAATAAAATTTGAAATAAGTAAAGATTTAAAAAACATAATAAGTTCTTTAACATTTAAATTGACTAAAGCTCAAAATCGAGCATTGGATGAAATTATACAAGATATGGATTCGGATAAAATAATGAATAGGTTAGTTCAAGGTGATGTAGGGAGTGGTAAGACAGTAGTAGCCCTTTTGGCACTTGCAAATTGCGTTTTAAATGGATATCAAGGCGCTTTGATGGCACCTACAGAGATATTAGCAGGACAACACTATATTTCTCTTACTGAATCTCTGAAAGATTTTGGAATAAATGTAGGCTTATTAATAGGTAGCCTTACAAAAAAACAAAAGGATACAGTATTAGAACAAATCAAAAATAATGAAATTGATATATTGATAGGAACACATGCACTAATAGAAGACAAGGTTGAATTTAACAATATTGGTTTAGTTATAACAGATGAGCAACATAGATTTGGTGTTATGCAAAGAAGTAAGCTTTCAATGAAAGGTGCAAATCCAGATATATTAGTAATGACAGCTACACCAATACCACGAACTTTAGCACTTATACTTTATGGAGATTTAGATATTTCTATTATAGATGAACTTCCACCAGGGAGACAACCAATAGAAACACTTGCTATCGAAAAGAATAAAAGAGATAGAGCCTATAATAACCTTGTAAGAAGAGAGGTTGAAGCAGGCAGACAGGTATATATTGTATGTCCTTTGGTAGAAGAAAGTGAAGCCATAGAAGCTAAATCAGCTGTTGAACTTGTAGAGGAATTAAGAGCTGAATATTTCCAAGATTTAAGGCTTGGATTGCTTCATGGTAAAATGAAGTCAAGTGAAAAAGACGAAGTAATGGGTCGTTTTAAAAATAAAGAAATAGATATTTTAGTATCAACAACAGTTATAGAAGTTGGTGTCAATGTGCCAAATGCAACACTAATGATAATAGAAAATGCAGAGAGATTTGGACTTGCACAATTACATCAGCTTAGAGGACGAGTTGGGAGAGGAAGTCATAAATCGTATTGTGTACTAATTTATGATTCTAAAACAGAGGTATGCAGACAACGAATGGCTATAATGGAAGAGACAAATGATGGTTTTAAGATTTCAGAGAAGGATTTAGAAATAAGAGGGCCTGGCGAGTTTTTTGGAACAAGGCAACATGGACTTCCAGAACTCAAAGTAGCAAACTTGTTTAAACATATAAAAATATTAAAGTTAGCTCAACAAGAAGCTAGATATATATTAGGTGAAGATAATAATCTACAATTGAAAGAAAATATGCCACTTAAAAAAGAAATTATAGATAAATTTAAAGATACATTGAAAGAAATTTCATTAAATTAATTTTAGATTATGTTAAAATATTATTAATGTAATAATGTGCTGAAGGGAGATTGTCATATTGAGAGTAATTTCAGGAAAAGCGAGAGGATTAAAACTAAATACTCCAAAAAATGAAGATGTAAGGCCAACTACAGATAGAGTAAAAGAATCTCTATTTAATATAATAAATTCATATATAATGGAAAGTGAAGTTCTGGATTTATTTGCTGGGACGGGTTCTTTAGGAATAGAGTGTTTATCTAGAGGTGCCAAGGCATGTACTTTTGTAGATATCAGTAAGGAAAGCATAGATATTGTTAAGTCTAATATAAAAAAGGCAAGAGTTGAAAATGAAAGTATTATTTTAAACCTAGATTTTAAAACTGCTGTAGACAAGCTTAAATCACAAAATAGTAAATTTGACATAATTTTTATGGACCCTCCATATTATAAAAATATGTTTATAGAAGCTATTGAAAAAATTGATAATTCTAATCTGTTGAATGAAGATGGAATAATAGTTGTAGAACATGATACTAATGATTTGTTTCCAGACAAAATATGTAAATTAGAAAAAACTAGAGATAAGAAATATGGAAATACTACATTAACTTTTTATAAGATGGAGGCATAATATGGAAAATAAACCTAGAAAAGCTATATTTGCAGGAAGCTTTGACCCAATTACTAATGGACATTTAGATATTATTTGCAGGGCTTCTAAGTTATTTGACGAATTACAAATAGGAGTATTAAATAATCCTAATAAAAAAGGTCTATTTAGCTTTGATGAGAGAGTAAAGCTTATAGAAAAAAGTACAAGCCATTTAAATAATATAAAAGTTGTAACTTTTGATGGTTTATTAATAAATTACTGTCAGGAAAATGGGATTGGAGCGCTAGTTAGAGGTGTGAGAAGTGGTGCTGATGTTGATTATGAACTTCAAATGGCTCATATGAATAGAGAACTTAATCCAAATATAGAGACTATAATTTTACCAAGCTGTACAAAATACTCATTTATAAGCTCATCTTTGATAAAAGAGGTTTTGCTCTTTGATGCTGATATAAAAAATTTGGTTCCAAAGATTGTTTTGGAAGAATTAAAGAAAAAAACTACTGGGGGTAATTGATATATGAAGATAGATTTAGAAATGATTGAACTATTTGATCAATTAGAGGAGATATTCAGAAGTGCCTCTACGATTCCTTTCTCACATAAATGTACGGTAGATAAAGACGAAGTTTTAGCCATAATTAACGACATAAGAACTTTGATACCAGAGGAAGTGACACAAGCAGTATGGATTAATAGAGAAAGAAATAAAATAATAAGCCAAGCTAAGCAAGATGCTGCAAATATAGTTGAACAAGCAAAAAAAGAAGCTGAAAGAATACAACAAGAGTATCATGAGAATATAGAAGAGTTAAAGAAAAATTCTGAAGATGTGGTAAAAGCATATGTAGAATCAAGTGAACCTGTTGTTCAAGCAGACCAAAGAGCTAAGGAGATAGTTGAGAGAGCTGAAAGAATAGCAAATGAGATAAGAATTGGGTCAATTGAATATGCAGAAGATGTGCTTTCTAGTGTTGAGTATAATCTGAAGGAAATATTAGAAGAAGTAAAAAGAGATAAGAATGAACTTAGACCTAAAAAGTAAATTTTAAATGAATAAAGTGGGGCTATCATACAAATAATTTTAAATGATTTGTGATAGCTCTTTTTTATTATAGAAATTCTTTTAGATTAGAGTTAAAATGTGCAAAATTATAAAATCATGTGCAATTATTTGGTATGGAATTATATATAGAAAATATAGATAATAAAATTAAGGAGGTAGTATGAAAGAAAGGGCTAAAAAAATATTAGGTTTTATTATTAAAAATAATAATGTAACATCACAAGAATTACAAGAAAAGTTTAATGTATCAAAGAGAACTATTTATTATGATATCTTAGCTATAAATGAACAACTAGGAAAAAATGGTAATATAAAAAATGTAAAACATAAATTTACATTTGAAGGTAACTTAGTTAATGCAAGAAAAATAATTTCAACTGAAGAAGATAAGTTTTTGGATAGTGACTATAGAAGAACTTTTATATTAAACAAAATATTACTTGGTGAAAAGATATCTATAGAAAAACTAACAAATGAAATGTTACTTTCAAAAAATACAGTAGTGCAGACAATAACTGATGTAAAAAAATACCTTCAGACAATGGGATTGAAACTAGAATATAATGGAAAATACAAAATTATAGGTGATGAATATGCTATTAGAGAACTATTTTTATTACTTACACAAGAAAATGTACTAGAAATTAATTGTATAAGTGAGGAAGTCACTAAATTTGATACAAAAGGATGTATAAATCTTACAGATTATTCTTTATTAAATCTAACTAAGTTTACAGAATTTGTAAATAAAAGGATAAGAGATGGGAAAACATTATACTCATATAAATACCTAAATGAAGCTAAAAAAATTAGTTACTTTAATAATTGTAAAGACCTTCTATGTGAAGAAGCAAATGAAAATGAACAGGCTTATGTATGTACTTATGTAAGTTCACTACCTAGTTTAAATAGTGAAATTAAGGGAGATGTCGTTGAAGAATATGTAGATAAACTTATAGACAAGTTTGAAGTGAATACAGCAATAAAATTAGAAAGTAAGCATGAATTTAAGAAAAACATTTTAAGACATCTACATTCTTCTTACAACAGAATAAGATTTAAGTTCCCTATTAGCAACCCCATGCTAGATGAAACTAAGTATAAACATGAGTCACTTTATAAAATTATAAAATCAATTATAGAGAATGAAGAAGAGTTTCCTATATTTGAGGGTATAAGGGAAGAGGAAATAGGGTTTATAGCAGCATACTTTGGTGGATACCTAAGAGGGTCTAGAGATAATGGTCTAAGAAGAAATAAAGTCTTATTAGTTTGTCCTAATGGTCTTATGGTATCGAAAAGCTTGGAAATACAGCTATACAAATATATACCAACTATAGAAATAGTGGGGATAGTGTCTATTAAGCAACTGAAAGAAGTAAAAGTATACTACGATTACATAATTACGACTATCGATATACAAGATGTAAGTAATGTAATAGTTGTAAATCCTCTTTTAACAGCGTCAGATATTCAATTACTTATGAATAAACTCATAAGTGTAAAGGAAAATGATAAATATTTCAATCTTGAACTAATAATGCAAGTTATAAGAAAAAATGGAGTTATTAATAATGAAGAAGCACTAAAGTCTGATTTATTAAACATAATACACAAGATAGATGAAGGAGAGATGTATCAACCAATGTTAAAGGAATTAATTAATGAAGAAAGAGTTAACATAGTAAGTAGTGTTAAAGATTGGAAAGAGGCAATAAAAATAGCCTCAGAACCCTTATTAGAAGATAATTCTATAGAAGAGTTATATGTAGAGAATATGATAAAATCAGTTGAAAAATATGGACCTTATATTGTTTTAGCTGACAGATTTGCTCTACCACATGCAAGTTCTAAAGAGGGAGTAAACAAGCTAGCGATGTCTTTACTTATAGTAGAAGAAGAAGTTGACTTATTAGGAAAGCCAGTAAACATATTCATGGTACTGGCTGCTATAGATAATACTACTCACATTAGAGCATTAGCATCACTATCAGAGATGATGTATGAAGAAGAAAATATAAAGTTAATAATTAATAGCAATAAAAGTTCAATACTAGAGCTTATAAATAAACAAAATTAGGAGGACTGAAAAATGAAGATATTAGCAGTATGCGGATTTGGTGTAGGTTCATCAATGGTGTTAAAAATGACAATACAAAAAGTTTTAAAGCAGTTAGATATAGAAGGTGAAGTAGAAAATACAGATATAAACTCAGCTAGAGGAACAGATTGTGACTGTATATTTACAAGTCAAGAATTATTAAATGAATTAAAAGGAACTTGCAATGTGCCAGTATATCCAGTTAAGAAGTATATGGATTTATCAGAAGTTAAAGAAGTTGTTCAAACTTTTTTAAATGATAAGAAATAGTATAAATTTTTAAAAATAAATTTAAGATAAGTAAAATAGAATAAAAGATTACTAAAACTGAAAATAGTAAGAGGGAGAGGAGGAATTTAGTGGTACAAAACTTAAATAGTTGACCTATCACTAAAAAAATATAATGCTTGATTTTATTTCAAATAATATTTTACGTAATCCATCTATGCTAATTGGATTAATAGCAGCATTTGGTCTTATATTGCAGAAAAAGAAAGCATCAGATGTCATAAAGGGGGCATTACTTGCAGCTTTCGGAATCATAATCATGGAGACTGGAACAGGCATGTTAGTCAGTTCAATAGCACCAATTAATGGAGCTTTCCAGAGTATAAGTGGTGGTGCAGTAACAAAAGGTTTAAGTGATGTCACTTTTACCGCAAGTTATGGGGGGATTATAGGTTTAGCCATGTTTGTAGGTCTGGCTCTTCATTTAATGATAGCGAGGTTTACACCTATTAAGACTATTTTTTTAACAGGTCACATGCTTTACTGGTTTCCATTTATATTTGTAGCATCAGGAGTTGAAGCGGGATTAAGTGGTGGAGTATTAATAGCCTTTTCAGCAATATTATCAGCACTTTACTGGTCAATAATGCCTTGGTTATTAAGAAAGTATGTATTTGATGTTATTGGAGACGAGTCATTTACACTAGGACATCCATCAGGTTGTCTAGCGCTTATATCAGGATTTGTTGCTAAGTTAGTAGGAAATAAAGAAAAGTCTACAGAAGATATAAACATACCTCAAAGTATATCATTCTTTAGAGAAATATCTATAAGTGGAGGAATGGCAGTATTTCTAATGTTTATAGTTGTTGGAATAGTGATACCAGATGCGTTTAAAGATGCTAATGAATTTATTGGAACATATGCAATAAAACAAGGTCTTTCTTTTGGGGCAGGTCTTATAATAATGCTTCATGGTGTAAGAATGTTAATAAATCAAATAATGCCTGCATTCCAAGGTATATCAGAAAAAGTTGTGCCAAATGCGCTACCAGCTTTTGACTGTCCAATATTATTTAACTATAAGCCAAATGCTGTATTAATAGGATTTTTAGTTGCCATGTTAACATCTACAGCTATGATTTTAATATGTAACTACTTTAATGTATTTAATATGTTACTTATACCACTTGTTATAACTTCATTCTTTGAGTGTGGAGCAGCAGCCGTAATAGGAGAATCACAAGGAGGCATACGTGGAGCTATAATAGGTACAGCTGTAGCTGCAATATTTATGGTAGCTTTAGTAGGAGTATCTGCTGTAATTTACTCAGGTACTATTCAAAACTGGATACTAATATTTGGTGGTAATGACCTTTCTTTATTTGGCATAATCAGTAAATTTATGGGGTCATTATTTGGAGGAGTATTATAGACATGGAATTTAAATACATAAGTGAGATAAAGAGATTAATCGATATAATAGAAAATGAAGAAAAAGCCAATATGGAAAGAGCAGTGGAAATCCTTGTTAAAGCAATAGAAAACAAGAAAGCAATATTTTCTTTTGGAGCTTCACATGCAGGAATACTAACAGAAGAATTATTCTACAGAGCAGGTGGTTGTGTTCTTATAAATCCAGTATTTGCGAAATCTTTGATGTTAGATACAGCACCTATAACCCACACTAGCAAGATGGAAAGGTTAGAAGGATATGGTTCAGCCTTAGCGGATAAGACTCCAATTAAAGAAGGAGATGTAGTTATAATTCACTCAGTATCTGGTAGAAATCCAGTAAGTATAGAATTTGCTATAGAGGCTAAAAAAAGAAATGCAATAGTAATATGCATAACCAATTTAAGTTACTCAAAGAGTGTATCATCAAGACATTCTTTAGGGAAAAATCTTTATGAAGTATGTGATTTGGTAATAGATAATCATGGTCAAAAGGGAGATGCTTGCGTAGAAATAGATGGTCTAAATCAAAAAGTTAGCCCAACTTCTACTGTAATTGCAACTACTGTTATGAATTCTATTATAGCTCAAATTACTCAAGAACTAGTTAATAGAGGATTAAAGAATCCACCAATTTTTTATAGTGCAAATATAGATGGTGGAGATGAATTAAATAAGAAGATTTTTGAAGAGTATAAAAATGTAATTCACTACGAATATTAAGGTGAAGGATATGTTTTAATAAATTCTAAAGTATTATAACAATATAAATAAGTAGTATAAAATAAAGAGGATATCTCAAAATAGAGATAAGCCTCTTTTTAATTGTTGAAATGATGAAAATATATTTGATTTTATACAAAAAAGAGTCCTCATGAACTAAAAAGCTCATTTTAGGAAACGTTGTCATAGAAAAAAACTATAATAAAAAAAAGTGCATAGAAAAAACTGATTAGACAATAAATACACGCTTTGATAATATTTTAAATGGAATAAAATATGTAGAATTATAATGAAAAATAAAATAAGATGGAGGGAATAAAATTGGGTATGTTGAAAAAATTATGTTCACTAGCTATGGTGGCAATTATGACTACAACTCTTATAACAGGGTGTTCAAGCGGGAATGGAAAAGATTCAAAAAAGGATGGAGAAAAAGAAAAGTTAGTTCTTTGGATGCCACCAGTAGAAGATAATATGAAGGAAGTTTGGGACCCTATTTTAGATAAATTTGAGGAAAAAAATAACTGCGAAGTAGATTTACAGATAATTCCTTGGGACAATTATTCTGAAAAATTTGCAACAGCTATAAGTGCTGATGAAGGTCCGGATGTGGGATATATGTATGCAGAAATGTATCCACAATTTATACAAAGTGGCGCAGTAGAAGATTTAACTAACTACGCAACCAAAGAGGACAAAGAACAATCTATTTATATAAAGACATCTGAAATGATGGGTGGAATGTATGGAATGCCATTCCAAGCAGCAAATCCAGGTGTACTGTACTATAACAAAGATATCTTAGAAAAAATAGGAGAAAAACCTCCTAAAACATGGGAAGATTTTAAAAGAATCTGTAAAAAAGCAACACAAGATACTGATGGTGATGGAAAGATAGACCAATGGGGATTGGCTCAAGGATGGGGAGCTAAAACTTTTGGTAACTTAAATTGGAACTGGTACCCTTACTTGTGGCAAGCTGGTGGGGATATATATAATGATGATTTAAAATCAGTTAAGTTTAATAATAAAAATGGTTTAGATGCAGCAAATTTCTTAAACGAATTACAAGCATATGTACCTGAAGATTCTTTATCTAAAGATAGTAATGAAATAATAGAAAGTGTATTTGGTCCAGGAAAAGCAGCATTTACAGTAATGCTATCTTCTGCTGCAACAAGTGTATTTGATAAATCATTCCCAGACTTAAATTGGGGATTTGTAACTGGATTAGAAGATAAGAAAGCAGCGACTTTTGGAGCAGTAGACCATTTATCTCTAATGTCATCAGCAAAAAACAAAGAACTTGCATACAAACTAATACAACATATGTTAAGTGTTGAATCGATGACAGAATTCCATAAAGCAATACCAAGAGCACCAATAACAAAAGGTGAACCATATCAAGGTGATGAAAGATTTAAAGAAATGGTTGAAAATGACAAAGATATATATAGACCATTAGTTGTAGGTCCTCATGGTGTTGAAATATATGAATATTTATGGAAAGAACTTCAAACAATGATTTCAGGAGATAAAACTCCAAAACAAGCATTGGATGATGCTGCAAAATATTCAAATGATTTATTAGCACAATAAAAGTTTACAGCTGTAAGACGTTTTATAGTATCTTGCAGATTAAAATTAGCATTGTATCATAGTACAATGCTAATATTTATATTGGAGAGGATAAAATGGAAAACTTAGTTAGAGATTTTGAAGGAAATTCAAAAAAGAAAAGAATAAGATTGAATATTAAACCATATATCTATATATTGCCATTAGGTATAATTTTAGTGGCATTTTATGTGATACCAATAATAATGTCAATATATTTTAGCTTTACAAAGTATAACATTATTAGTCCAGCTACATTTATAGGTTTAGAAAACTATAAAAAGTTGTTTACAGATGAAACACTAAAAGTATCTATTATAAATACAATTAAATTTACTATTGTTGTAGTACCATGTCAGACTATTTTATCATTGGTTTTGGCGGTTTGGATTACTGGGAAGGGAAATAGTAAAATAGCTTCATTTGCTAAAGGTGCAATATTTATACCAGTATTATCATCTATGGTTTTGATAGGTATGGTATGGAGAGCTTTATTAAATGGTGAAGGTTCAATTGTATATCAAGTATTAGGTGTTTTTGGCATAGAGTCTTCCAAACTTTTAGGAGACAGTAAGACCGCACTACCTACACTTATGTTTATATCTATGTGGAAAAATATAGGGTATTTTATGGTGATTTACATTTCGGGAATAATGAATTTACCAAAACATTGTTATGAAGTGGCAAAGGTTGATGGAGCTACAAAACTTCAAGAATTTATGAAAATAACAGTTCCTTTATTGAAGCCAACAACAATAATGGTTGTGTTTTTAGGAACTATATGGTCACTACAGGTATTTGACTTAATCTATACCGTGACTGGTGGAGGACCAGGGATATCTACTATGAGTATAGTTATGCATGCTTTTAACTTGAACTTTAAAAATTTTAATTCTGGATATGCAATGACTGTAGCAAATGTATTATTCTTGTTGATAGCTGTAGTCTCAATTTTGCAGAATAAATTTGTAAGACGAGATAGTTCAGATATTTAGAAAGGTAGGTACAAAATGAAAGCGACAAGAAGATTATTGAGTGACGGTTTGTTATTATTTATAGCATGTGTAAGCTTGGTACCTTTTATATATATGTTGATAATATCTTTAAAGGTAACATATAATTCATATAATTTAGATATATCTTTTTCAACAGTGACACTACAAAATTATATAGATATATTTACTAAGAAAGGATTTACACAATACTTTTTAAATACAGCAATAGTATCTTTTTCAGGTGTAATATTAAACTTAGTATTTAGTACACTAGCAGGATATTCTTTTGCAAAGATGGATTTTAAAGGTAGTGATAAGTTATTTTTATTTATGATAATGACTTTAATTATACCATCTCAAGTTACAATGATACCACTTTATATAATAATGAAACATTTAGGCTGGATAAACAGTTACCTTGCACTTATTATGCCAATACCAACTGCATTTGGTGTATTTATAATGAGACAAGCTATTTTAGGAGTACCAAAAGAGCTATTAGAGTCAGCAAAAATAGATGGTTGTTCGGACCTTAGGATTTTAATACAAATAGTGCTTCCTCTAATTAAACCGGCATTAATTACATTAGCAATATTTACTTTTATGGGAGCATGGAATGAATTTATGTGGCCTCTTATAGCCACAACTAAAGATACAATGAGAACATTAACAGTTGGATTATCAACTCTTAAGACATTCCAGATAACAAACTATGGACAAATGATGGCAGGTGCAACAATAACATTTTTACCTCCATTTATTTTCTATTTGATTTTACAGAGTAAATTTGTAGAAGGTGTGTCTCTGTCAGGAATAAAGGGTTAGATACTTTAATTTAAAATATAAAATAGAATTATGTAGATGTGGAGGAGTTTAAGATATGGAGATTTCATATGTATTGAAGGATTGTACATTTAAACACAATAAATATTCAGTTATAGAAGCTGAGACTTGGGAACCTAAAGATTTAGATATTGTAGTAGCTAAGGGGGAGAAGTTTGCTTTTCAAATTATGCTAAAAGCGACAGAAGAATTTAATTGTACGATTGATGGAAGTAGTACTATATCATGGAAGGGTCTTGGAAATAGAGTAAGACTTAAGTTAAATGTACCTAATGAATTAGAAAATGATTTTAGTATCAATGTAATGGGATATGTTCAAGATGATACAAAGGCATTTGTAAATGATGCTATTTTGAGAGATAAAGATGTATTAGTAGAACAACATTTACCTCAAATGTTTTGGATTGAAGGTCAAGTACCTGAGGACTTTACAGAAGATAACTTTAATATAGGTATTGATGTATTCAAAAGCTTTGGATATGAAGATGAAGAAAAAGTTTGTACTATTGATGTACCTGTAAAAGTAAAAAATGTTGTATTAAAATCTTTAGATGAAAGCAGATTTTTTTTGGATTTATGGCAACATCCAAGTTGTTTAGCCAGAATGTATAAAGTTGAATTATGGTCTGATGTCCATTTTGAAATAATTGATAACTATTTAAAAGAACTAGCTTCTTTAGGGGAAAAAGTTGCAACTGTGATAGTTTCTGATTATCCATGGGCAGGGCAAAGTTGTTATAAAGTTTATAAAAATCCATCAAACTTATATGAATACAATATGGTGAGTGTTTCAAAAGGTATAGATGGAAAGATTAAATGTAATTTTGAAAGTATGGACAGGTATATAAATATAGCTAATAAGCATAAAATGGCTCAGGAGATAGATTTATTTGGTTTGTTGGGTAATTGGTGTGCTGGTGAGTTTGGAAACCCTATAGAAGGCTATAAAGACCCAATAAGAGTAAGATATTATGATGAAAATGATAAGGTATTTAAGTTTATAAATAATACAGGAGATTTAAAAGAATATATAGGATTAGTTTTAAATCACTTAATAGAATGTGGGTTATGGGATAGAGTTAGAGTGATAGCTGATGAACCAAATAATCCAGAAGTAGTAAAAGAGTGTATCGAGTTTATAAACTCTACTGTAGATGAATATAAAGTTAAGTACAAGTCAGCAACACATGACCAAAATTTCTTAGATAGAGCTAAAGATGAAGTTGATGATATGTCAATAAACTTAAAACTTACTATTCAAAATTACAAAGATATAGACAAGTTAAAGAAAAAGGTTAATGATAAGGGTGGAATATTAACTTGGTTTGTATGTTGTTTTCCAGAGAAGCCAAATAGTTTTATAAGTTCTCCTTTTGTGGAAAATAGAATAATAGGATGGTATACTTATTATTTTGGTCTTTATGGATTTTTAAGATGGGATTACAATTTATGGACGGAAGACCCTTGGAGGGATGCAAGTTACAAATTCCCTATTTGGAAGGCTGGAGATATGTTCTTTGTTTATCCTGGAAAAGATTTAAAGCCAGTTAGAAGTGTTAGAATGGAGAATTTAAGATTTGGAATACAAGATTTTGAATTATTTACTATGTTGGAAAAAGAAAAGGGAAGAGAATATATAGAAGTTGAACTTATGCAAGAATTATTAAATAAAAAAGAAAATGCTGAGATTAAAAGTTTTGGAAACATAGAACTAGGATATTCAGTTGATAATTTTGGATATGATAAAGTTAAAAAACAAGTGTTAGATTTATTGGATAAATTGTAAAAAAATAAAAGGCAGTATATTACTAAGTAGTTAAAACTATTTAGTAATATACTGCCTTTTTTTAGATGTATCAAGTATTTTTAAATTATAATCAATGTAAAGTTTATAAATGAGAATAATTGTATATAACATGATGCAATTTAATTTGTTATAATAAAGATTGCATAATATTATGTAGAAAATAATATTGTTAGGGGGAGAGTAAGATAAAAAGAATAGGTGTTATTATAATATGTTTTTTAAGTATAGTGTTTGTTTGGTTTTATTTTATAATAAGAGGAAATAGTGATACAGTCACGATGCAACGAGGCATAAATATAGGTAATGCATTAGAATCACCCAAAGATTTTCCTTGGGATGTGAAAATGTCAAATAAATTTTTTGATGATATAAAAAATGCAGGTTTTGATACAGTACGTATACCTGTAAGGTTTTCTGATTATACATCAACTTCTAAAGATTTTAAAATTGATGAGGAATTTTTTAAGAAAATTGATGGATATATAAACTATGCGTTGGATAAAGATTTAATAGTTGTGTTGGATTTGCATCATTTTGAGGAAATTATGAAAGAACCAGAAGTTAATAAAGATAAGTTTTTAAAAATATGGCAACAAATAGCTAATAGATACCAAAAATACGATAAAAGACTGGTATTTGAATTGTTAAATGAGCCTAAAGAAAACCTATCTTCACAGTTATTAAATGAATACATTAAAGAAGCAGTAAATATAATTAGAAAAACTAACCCTAAAAGAACCATTATAGTTGGACCATACAATTTCTATCAAATTGATTATTTAAATGAATTAAATATTCCTAAAGATTCTAATATAGTAGTTTCTTTTCACTATTATGAGCCAAATGATTTTGCATTCCAAGGAAATATATACCACAAGGGCTTTGAACACTTGAGCAATATTACTTGGGAAGGAACCAATGAACAAATGGAGTATATAAGAAAAAGGTTTGATATTGTGGAAAATTGGGCAAATAAAAATAAAGTAAAGGTTTTTCTGGGTGAATTTGGAATAACAAAAGAGGCACCAGAAGCTTCAAGAAAAGCTTGGGTAAAAGCTGTAAGAAAAGAGGCTGAAAAAAGAAATTTTTCATGGGCTTATTGGGAGCTTGCTTCTGGGTTTGGAATATATAATCAAACTGAAGGGACTTGGGATAAAGATATGTTAAATTCATTAATAGAAAAGAGATGATTTTTGTGAAAAAAAATTCAAAGAAAATACTTATAACTTTAACTATCATTACTAATATCATATATATTTTTTGGAGAATTTTTTATACAGTGCCTAAAGAAGAGGGGATGTTTGCATTAATATGCGCTATAATACTTCTTTTTGTAGAGATACTAGGAATGATGGAAATGTTTGTACATTATTATGGTATGTCAAATATTGAGTGTCCTGAAAAGCCAATTATAAGTGAAGAGCTTTATACACATGTGGATGTATTCGTTGCAACATATAATGAATCTGTTGATTTAGTGAGAAAAACTATAAATGGATGTATCCATATGCAATATCCAGATAAGAAAAAGGTACATATATACATCTGTGATGATGGAAATCGTGAAGAAATGCGTATTCTAGCAGAAAAAATGGGGGTTAATTATATAACTAGAACGGAAAGAGAAGGAGCAAAAGCTGGGAATTTAAATAATGCAATGAAACATACAAATTCTCCTTTGATTGTTACATTTGATGCAGATATGATACCAATGCATGATTTCTTGATTGCTACAATACCATACTTTTTGAAAAATGAGCAAGCTAAAAAAGATGGAAAAGAAGAGGAGTATGAAAAAGTTGGTTTTGTGCAAACGCCACAAAGCTTTTATAATCCAGATTTATTTCAATTTAATCTGCACTCTGAAGGTAGAATTCCAAATGAGCAGGATTATTTTTATAGAGATATTCAGTTAGCTAGAAACAGAACAAATTCTGTAATTTATGGTGGTAGTAATACTGTTATTTCAAGAGAAGCTTTAGAAGAAGTTGATGGATTTTATACTAATTCCATTACAGAAGATTTTGCAACAGGTATATTAATTCAAAGCAAGGGGTATAGATGTTATGCTATTCCAGAAGTACATGCATCAGGTCTATCTCCTACTGACTTAAAAAGTCTTATTAAACAACGTGAAAGATGGGCACGTGGGTGTATACAAACTGGTAGACGACTAAATATTTTATTTAGGAGAGGTTTAGGTTTTTGGCAGAAAATAAGTTATATTTCTTCAATTACTTATTGGTATGCAAGTATAAAACGATTTGTATATATAATGGCACCTATATTATTTTCTGTATTTAATGTGATTGTAGTAAAATGTACACTACTTCAAGTATTGGTATTTTGGTTACCTATGTATATTCTAAGTAGTTTATCTCTTAAAATATTTTCTCAAAACATAAGAAATACTAGATGGACCAATATATATGAAACTATAATGTTTCAGTCTTTAATGCCATCAGTGATACTCGAAACGTTTGCAATATCCAAAAATAAATTTTCAGTCACAAATAAGAATAAGTTAGAAGAAAATAAAATGTATAAGTTTTTACAGGGTATCCCGTATTTTATTTATATAGTGTTATCTATAATAGGAATTTTAAAAATGTTTATATCAATATTTAAAATAGGTTCAATGACATATTCAGTCGTCTTATTTTGGCTAATAGGAAATCTTTTCAATCTTGTTATGGCTACTTTATTTATATCAGGAAGACAACAATTAAGAAAGTCTGAGCGTTATGTTGCTGAAATTGAATTTAAGTTAAAGCAAAATTCTTATGTACTTTCTTCAAAGACAATCGATATATCAGAAAATGGATTTGCATTTTTGTTAGATAAGCCAGAATATATTTGTCCAGAAAAAGAGTTTGAAGTAGAGTTTAGAGAAAAATCAGGAAATGAGACGTATATAGCTAATATGAAAGCAAAGATTGTTAATGTTGTAGAAGTAAGTTCAAAATGGAAATATGCAGCCTATATTACACATATTGAAGATAATGAAGTAGATAACTGGATGTGTATTGTTCATGATAGAATACCTACTTTACCAATGACAATATCTAATCAACTAGGTTTCTTTGATGACTTGCAAATTAATGTAAAAAAACGTATTGAAAAAGCTAGAACATTATCACGAAGAAGTCCAAGAATCAATATGAATTTTCATATGGATGTGGAAAATATAGGCAAATTAAGAATGGTAAACTTTAATTATCAATATGTATTATTAAATTTTGAGAATAAAAATATTTATCCTAAAGAAGTAACATTGGAAATTAATGAAAATATTGTGTTAGAATGTGATTTATGTGAGGGCAAAACCGATGAAAGAGGTATTTTATATAAAGTAAATAACATTGACAGTATAATGCAAAATTTCTTTTTAAGAAATGAAATGATGGATTGGATATTACAAAATAAGACAGTTGTTGTTTCAGAACCTAGTAAAAAGAAAGAACAGAGTAATGATGAGTTTGAACCCATGGAATATATTTAGGAGAGATGAGATGAAAGCTTTAAAAGTGTTTTTTTGTTCTGTGAAATATCTTATTTTGGTGTTTGTTTTTTTAATAAATGCTACTTTTATAAGTTCAGCAACGAGTGACAAAATATTAGATTTATCTTTTAAGAAGATAGATAATGACCTAAGTTCTAAGATTATACATGAAGATAGAAGTATAAAAATAGAAACAGATAGTTCTAAAAATGATAAGGAACATTATTTATATATTTATCAAAATATAAAAGAAAATTGGAGTATGTACCATAATTTTTATATTGAGATTCAAAATAAAAACAAAAGTTCTCAAAGAATAAATTTAAGTATACAAAGTAAGAATATGCTTGAGTTTAGGTTAAAAGAAGGAAGTGAAGTATTTTTTGAAGATAAAAATATAATATATTCAGATAGAATAAAAGATGGATGTATAGAATTGCCAGGAGAGTTTGATGGTAAAATCTATGTGAATTTTAATAGTTTTATAAATGATAAGGATAATATATTACTGGATTCAAATATGCTATCAAATGTTGTCAGTTGGGGGATTACATTTATCCCATCTGATGAAGAACATAATGTTATTGCTATAAAAAAGTTATCTTTATTGGTTGAGGAGCAGTTAGAATCTTTGCATAACATTAAAATAATTGGTGATGAAGAAGTACAAATACCTGTATTGGGTCAAAGTATAAGTCAGTACGAGGTGCTAGGTCTTGAAAGTAATTCAAAAATTAAGTATTCTCTTACTGAAAAACAAGATAATGTAAATATATCTCAAACAGGTAAATTAACATTAAGTAATAAAGCTAAACCAGAACAAATTATTTTACAAGTTAATGTTGATGAGAAATTTAAAGTTGGAAAGAAAATAAAATTGACTCAGTCTTGGAGTATTAATCAAAAAGATAAAGATGGTGTTCCATATACATTAGTATCTCCTAAACAATCACCAACAGTACAAGATATGAAAAAGATAAACTTTATGAACAATATTATAATATTTATTCAAATTTTATTTATATGTTTAGTAATAATATGTTTTGGAATATATTTGTATTGGAAAAAACGCTCAAAAACTAAGTAGAGAGAGGAGGTTTGAGTGTGTTATTTTCAAGCTTAATTTTTTTATTTTATTTCCTGCCAATAACTTTAGTATTGTATTATATGTTTAGATTTAATCGAACTATACAAAATATGATATTGCTTGTTGTTAGTCTATTTTTTTATGCTTGGGGAGAACCGAAATTTGTTGTTATTATGGTAGCTTCTATAATAGTGAATTACATATTTGGTTTACTAGTAGATAGATATAGGGAAAGTAAAATAAAAGTAAAAGTTTTTTTAGTTTTAATGTGTGTATATAATATAGGTGTTTTATTTATATTTAAATACCTAGCTTTTGCACTAAGAAATATTAGCGAACTTATTAGTACTGAGTTGACTATACCTAGTATTGTTTTACCTATAGGAATTTCATTCTTCACATTTCAAGGGATGTCTTACGTTATAGATGTTTATCGTAGACATGGAGATGTTCAAAAGAATCCTTTTTATGTGGGGCTTTATATAGCTTTTTTTCCACAATTAATAGCAGGGCCTATAGTTAGATATGAAAGTGTAGCAGAACAAATTCATAATAGAAAAGAAACTTGGAACAAGTTTTCCATTGGGACTTGTAGGTTTATAACAGGTCTAGGTAAAAAAGTATTAATTTCAAATAATATGGCTATAGTAGCAGACTATATTTATACCATGAATAGTCAAGGAGAAATAGCTACATCACTTGCATGGCTTGGTTCCATAGCTTATACTCTGCAAATATTCTTTGACTTTTCTGCTTACTCAGATATGGCTATAGGTCTAGGTCTTATGTTTGGATTTAAATTTGAAGAAAACTTTAATTATCCATATATATCAAAATCAATTACTGAATTTTGGAGAAGGTGGCATATTTCTTTAGGGATGTGGTTTAAGAGTTATATCTATTTTCCGCTTGGAGGCTCTAGAGTGGCAAATAAAGATATTATGATTAGAAATATGTTTATAGTATGGTTATTTACTGGAATATGGCATGGAGCAGAATGGACATTTGTAATATGGGGAATTTTAAATTTTGTTTTCTTAATTATAGAGAGATTTATAATGCTTGAAAAAATTGAAAATCATAATTTTATAAAGCATGTTTACACTTTATTAGTAGTTAATTTTGGGTGGGTATTATTTAGGTCACCTAATTTAAAAGAAGCATATAATTATTTTAAAGCTATGTTTGGAGGAAATAGAGCCATATGGAGTGATTATACATATATGTTTTTGAAAGAATACTGGATTTTCTTTATATTTGCATTTATTTTTAGCATGCCTATTGCGAAGAAAATCAATAAGTTTGTTGTTGAACAGGCTAAATACAGTATGCTATTTAATGTGTTTTATCCAATATCAGCAATTTTATTATTCTTTATTTCTGTGACATATTTAGTAACTGGAAGCTATAATCCATTTATTTATTTTAATTTTTAGTTAAGGGGGAAAAGTATGAATAGATTTTTTAAAGTAAGATTAATAACAGCAATCATATTCTTAATTGTTTTATTCGCTTTCTCTATCTTTAATATTTGTTATTCTGGAAAAGATATGATACAGGAAATAAAAAATTCAGTTGCTGAGAAAAGTAGTCTAAAAGATACAATATCATCTATTGATAATACCGTAAATGATAAAGTAATATATAAAAACACATTTATTGAAACTTATGGATATTTACAAAAGCTAATGGGTAAAAATGAGTTTTCAAAGTTTAGTGTTGTAAAGGATACTTCTGGGAAGATGCATTATACATATTTTGCTAAAGCTCCAAATCAAGTTGGAGTACTAGCAGATAGGGTGAGAAAATTCTCTGAGGAGATGAACAAACAAAACACTAAATTAGTTTATTTAATGACTCCAGATAAATATATAAAAGGAGTGACAAAATTTCCAAAAGGGATACCTTATTCTTATAGTAATGAGACTGCAGATAATTTTTTAAATCAACTAAAAAAGTACAATGTCGACTATATTGATTTTAGGGAAAGTATTTTAAAAAGTGGCATTCCAAAAGATGATTTATTTTTTAAAACAGACCATCACTGGAAAGTAGAAACTTCTTTTTGGGCGTTTGGAGAACTAGTTGAACAACTTAATAAAAAATACAGTATGAATTTAGATGAAAATCATTATTATAGAGATAAGGATAATTATAATTCAATTGTATACCCTAAATCATTTCTTGGTTCTATGGGAAGAAAGACTGGTATTTTGTATGGTGGTATAGATGACTTTACATTGATTTATCCTAAATTTAAGACTGATTATACTTATTATACAGATTCTAAGTCACAGAAATTTGAATTAAAAGGAAGGTTTGAAGAGAGTCTGATATTGTCATATCCTTTTAATGCAGACCTTAATTTAATGGATGGTCAATCTGATAAGTATTTTACTTATTTATTGGGAAATAGACCATTAGTTAAAATAAAAAATATAGAAAATCCAGAAGGATTAAAAGTGCTATTTGTTAAAGACTCTTTAATTGTACCAACAGCCACATTCTTTTCTTCTGTTTGTTCAACTATAGATATGATAGACCCTAGATATTATGATGGAGATATTTTGGAATATGCAAAGTCTCAAGACTATGATTTTGTTTTTATATCTGTATATCCTCAAAATCTTACAAAAGAATTCTTTCCATTTTGTGAGTAAATTTGTAAATAAAATAAACAATAAATGGGAATGCTTCATGAACTTTTTAGTTCATGAGGCACTATTTTTTAGATGAAATCAAATATATTTTTATTATTTCAACAATGAAAAAGAGGCTTATCTCTATTTTGAGACAGCCTCATTTATTTTCATGCTTATTTTAAGAAATATTTTTTTTACTAAATACTTCTTTATCGACTTTTCCAAGTGATTTTCCTACAGTAATTGATGATACCATAGCACCATTAACATTTATCATTGTACGTCCCATATCCAATATAGGGTCTATTGCAAGGATTCCACCAACTAATGGAAAATAAGAGCCAAGGCCAACTCCAGATATAACAACTGAAACTGCCATTGTAGCAGTTCCTGGAAGACCTGCTATTCCAAAAGAACTAATTGTTATAACTATTAACAACATAACATAAAAGCTTATGTCCATGTTTACGCCAGCCATATTAGCAAGTGTAACAGCCATTAAAGCAGGATATATACCTGCACAACCATTCATACCCATATTTGCACCTAGACTTGCTGTAAAGCTTGATACACCCTCATCAACTCCATGATTTTGTACTAAGCTTTCTATCGTTACAGGCAATGTTCCTAAACTAGAACGCGAAGTAAATGCTAGAAGCAGAGCTTCTGTTGAATTTTTTATATAAGTAATGGGATTTAGTCCATTTAAAGTTATAAAAATTAAGTGTATAACAAATAATACTGCAACTGATATATAAAGTGCTAATATAAAATGTAAAACAGATACTATTGAGCTAATACCTTGTGAAGTTATTGTATTTGCAAGTAGAGCAACTACAGCATAAGGCATAAATTTGATAACAGTCATAGATACACTTACAATTATTTTGTAAGATGCTTCTATAAAATCTATAAATGGTTTTATCATTTCAGAATGTTTTTTGTTTAATCTCTTTATTGATGTAGCTATAAATGTAGCAAATATTATTGTAGCTACGATATTTCCATTTGCCATAGCCATTACAGGATTTGATGGAAGTAATCCTCTTAAAGTATCCACAAGAGAATTTATTTCTTTAAGTTCTTGAGTTCCTCCTAAAGCAGGTAGATTAACTCCTACACCTAACTTCATTATATTTGCAACTACAATTCCAACAATAGCAGCTATAGCAGTAGTAGTAAGAAGCATACCTAAAGACCTAAAAGTAAGCGTCCCAAGATTATTATCTTTCATATTAATAATTACCTTTATAATTGATAAGAAAACTAAAGGTACTACTAACATTTTTAATAAGTCCATAAATCCAGAGCCAAATAGACTATACCATTTACTTACTTCTTGTAGCCAAGTAACTTGAGTTGTATCATTAGGAAAACCAGCAAAAGCTTGAATTATAATTCCTAATATAAGTCCGAGTATTGTAGCATATATTGTTCTCAATGAAAATTTGATTTTTTTCTTTTCAAATTGCCTAACAATAAAGAATGTACCTAAAAGCAAGATTATAAAAAAAATCGTTTTAAAATCTGTAATCATAAGAAATTGTGATAAGAATGAACTTTCCAATATTTTTTCTCCTTTATCTAAAAATAAATTTTTCTAAGTCTAAATAATATCAATATATTAAAAAAATGTCAATATTATATCATAATTTACTAAAATAGAATAAATTAATTTAATTTACGTAAACGTGATTAAATACAGAAAAATAGGGTATAATATGTGTTTAAAGAATTTGACTTTGGGTAAGAAAAGATAAAATAGCTTTTGTGAAATTTGATTTCAAACAAAATGGTGTGAAAAAAATAACGATAATTTATTATAAAGATGTGTACATAGAATATATATCAAATGAAAAGCTCAAAATAAGTAAAGAAATTAATTAGACATCAAAGGAGAGATAAAATGAGAGTAATAATAATTGGTGGTGTTGCAGCTGGGATGAGTGCTGCAGCTAAATTAAAAAGAATAAAACCTGAATATGAGGTTGTTGTTTACGAAAAAACAGAGATAGTATCTTTTGGTGCTTGTGGATTGCCATATTTTGTTGGTGGATATTTTGATGATGCTAATGACTTATTAGCAAGAACACCTGAAAAGCTTAGAGAATCTGGAATTGATTTAAATATATTTAAAGAAGTTATTGAAGTTGATAGTGAATCTAAAAAAATAAAAGTAAAAAATATAAAAACAGGTGAAATACATGAAGATTATTATGATAAATTGATGATAGCAACTGGGGCAAGAAGTATTATGCCTCCTATAAAAAATGTAGAATTGAAGAATGTTTCTATGTTAAAAAGTTTAGATGATGGAGAATATTTAAAAAAGATTTTAAGTGACAAAGAAAATAAAAGAGTTACAATAATAGGTGCTGGATTTATAGGATTAGAAGCAGTTGAGGCATGTAAGAAGTTAGGCAAAGATGTACATGTAATTCAATTGGAAGATAGAATATTACCTCAAGTATTTGATAAGGAAATTACAGATGTTTTAGAGGAAGAAATAAGAAGACATGATGTTAAATTGCACTTGGATGAAATGGTTGTAGAGCTATATGGAGAAGATAAAGTAGAAAAAGTTATAACAAATAAAGGAGAAATAGATACAGATGTAGTAATAATTGCTACTGGTGTTAGACCTAATACAGAGTTTTTGTCAAATACTAATATAGAAATGCTAAAAAATGGAGCTATAGTAGTTGATGAGTACGGAAGAACTTCTGTAAAAGATATATACTCTGCTGGTGACTGTTCAACCATAAAGAATATAGTAAGTAATGAAAATGTATATGTACCTTTAGCAACTGGAGCTAATAAATTAGGTAGGATAGTAGGAGAAAATCTAGGAGGAAGAGAAGTTTCTTATCAAGGTTCACTATCTTCAAGTTGTATAAAAATTATGGATATGGAAGCTGCTTCAACTGGAATTACAGAAAGACAAGCTAAAGCTTTAGGTATAAATGTTAAATCTAAATTTATTTCTGATTATAATCAAACTCATTATTATCCAGGAAGAAATAAGATATATGTAAAACTTGTTTATGATGCAGATACAAAAGTTATTTTAGGAGGACAAGTGGCTGGGTTTAAGGATGCTGTACAAAGAGCAAATGTATTGGCAGCTGCTATTTTTGGAAAAATGACCACAAATCAGCTTGGAATGTTAGACTTGTGTTATGCTCCTCCATTTGCAAGAACCTGGGATGTGTTAAATGTGGCTGGAAATGTATCTAAATAATATTATTTAGATTATAGCCAACAAGTAATTGAAGGAATGAATTTACACGAAAATATTTCTATAAATGTAAAATTCATTCCTAAGTTTTTTTTAATAAATATAAATAGATATTTATTCATCAAAATTTAAGTGTAGGCTTAGCCTATCTTCTCCAAGAATTGTATTTTCAAAAACATTAGTGGCATTTTCTAAGTACATATTAGGCATATCTAATGATGGACTAAAATGCGTTAATAAGAGTTGTTTAACATTTCCTAGTTTTGCAAGATTTGCAGCTTCTCTAAAAGTCATATGTTTGTTTTTAACAGCTTTTGATATATCTAAATCATCGCCATACATAGCTTCACATATGAATAAATCACTATCTTTTATAAAGCTTGGTATTGATTCTATAGGTCTTGTATCAGTTGTAAGACTTATTTTAACGCCCTTTCTTGATTCTCCTAAGACCATATCTGGAGTGTACTTTTTTGAATCTAAAACTACACTTTGACCTTCTTGGAGTTTTTTCCACAATATTTTAGGAACTTCATTTCTAGTTGCCTTATCTATATCAAATTTAGGATTTCTTCTAAAATTAAAACTATACCCTAAACACCCTATGGAGTGTTCTAAATCAATTGTTGAAATTTCTACATTTCTTAAAAACTCATTATCTAAAGTAAAATTACCTTGAGGATTTTCTATGATTTTTAAAGTATATGGTATATATTCTACTAAATTTCTCATAGAACGAATACAATCAACTATTCCAACTGGGCCAATTATAGTTAAATCACTTGTACGACCACTATTTCCAATCGTTGATAAAAGTCCTAAAAGTCCAAATATATGGTCACCATGTAAATGGGTTATACAAATCAAGTCTATATCTTTAAAGCCACATTTTTTTAGCTTCATGGATACCTGAGTGCCCTCACCACAATCAATTAGTATTTTTCTACCTTTATAGTTTATGAACACAGAAGATAGAAATCTGTTTGGCATAGGGACATTTCCACCACATCCAAGTAAAGTTAAATCTATCATTTTTTCCCCTTTCTAAAATTAACACAAATCTGTTGTTTGTTTTTATTATAATATCCTATTATAATTATTTTAACATTAAATATATCAATAAATGTGTATTTGAGTCAAGAAATATTGTCAAATAGTTTTTTTGTATTGAAATATATAAAAACTTTATGAGAAGAAATTGAATTTTATTTTTAGAAACATTTAAAGGAGGATAAATTAATGAAAATATTAAAGAAAATAACTATTTTGTCATTGATTACATTAACTTTGGTTGGATGTAGTAATGGAGAAAGTAAAAAAACTATTGAAGGTTCTAAGAAAACTCAAAGCTCTAAAGAATATGAACAAGCAATAATAGTACATAAAGATGCAAATATATTGAAAGATAGGTATGAGCCACCAAAAGGTTTTAAAAGAGTGGATGTAGAAAAAGGTAGTTTTGAATCATTTCTTAGAAATACTAAGTTGAAAAATTATGGAGAAAAGGTAAAGTATTATGATGGCAGAACTAAGGAATCAAAAGGCATTTATGATAGTGTATTTGATGTTGATATTGGTAATAGAGATTTACATCAATGTGCAGATGCAATTATGCTTATGAGAGCTGAATACTTATATCAGAATAAAAGGTATGACGAAATAAGTTTTGATTTTGTCGATGGTTTTAAGGCTAAGTATTCAAAGTGGGTAGAAGGATATAGAATTTCAGTAAAAGATAGTGGTTCAAGTTGGTATAAATCAACTGAATATTCAACATCTTATGAGAGCTTTAGAAAGTTTATGGATATAGTATTTGCTTATTCAGGAACTTTATCTCTTGAAAAAGAATTAAAACCTGTAGAAGTTGATGATATGAAGATAGGAGATGTGTTTATAATTGGTGGAAGCCCAGGACATGCAAGTATAATTATGGATATGGCAGAAAATGAAAAGACTGGAGAAAAGGTATTTATGATAGCTCAAAGCTATATGCCTGCACAACAAACTCAGCTTCTTATTAATCGCAAAAACGCAAACCTAAGTCCTTGGTATAGTGTAGACTTTAAAGGTGATTTAACAATACCTCAATGGACTTTTAAAAGAGACCAATTGAAAAGATTTTAAAATAATTTTATATAAAATAAAAGAAAAATACATATGAGAAAAAATGTAATTAGATTAAAACTAATTGGATATGGACAAAATTAAATTGATAGATATTAAAGGTTATGTTAATTAATCTTATGTATATTTAATATTTATCTAAAAGGTTTTATGTAAAATATAAATTTTATCTAAAGCTAAAACTAATTTGAGGAGGATAATTTATATTGAAAATTAGGAGATATTTAATTTTGGTAATTATAATTCTAATTACAACAAGTCAGAGTGTTATTTCTTATGGGCTAGAGCAAATTGAAGAAATAACTATTTTTCACACTAATGACATACATGGAAGATATGCTGAAGGTAATGAACATATACAAATAGGTAATCTAGCTACATTGAAAAAAGACACTCCAAACTCAATTTTAGTAGATGCAGGAGATTGTTTACATGGACTTCCAATAGTAAATATGGACAAAGGGAAAGAAGCAATCGAATTGATTAAGTGTGCTGGGTATGACTACATTACTCCTGGTAATCATGACTTTAATTATGGAAAAGATAGATTGTTTGAATTATCTCAAATGGCTAGTTCAGGAGAGAACAATTTAAAATTTTTATCATCAAATATCCTCAAAAATGGTGAAAAAGTATTTGATAGTAATGATATAAAAGAAATAGATGGTATAAAGATAGGATTTTTTGGACTTACAACTCAAGAAACAAAGAGCAAAACAGGATTTAAAAATGTGGAAGGATTGGAGTTTACAAGTACTATAGAGAATGCAACAGAGCAAGTAAATGAGTTGAAAGGAAAAGGTGCAGATGTAATAGTTGCAATATGCCATATCGGTACTAATAATTTAAGTAAGCCAAATAGTATAGATATAGCAAATGAAGTCCAAGGTATCGATTTAATTATTGATGGGCATAGTCATACTAAGTTTGAAAATGGCAAGCAAGTTGGTGACACATTGATTGTAAGTACAGGACAATATCTAGAACATATTGGCGAAGTAAAACTAACACTTAATACTAGTGATATAGAAAATATAAAAATAGAAAATAAATCAGCTAGATTGATAGATAAGGAAGAAGCATTAAAATATGAATTGGATGATAGTATAAGTAAAAAGATTGATGAAATAAAAGAACATCAAGAAAAAATATTAGATAAAGTTATAGGTGTAACAAAAAATACTCTAGATGGGTCATATGAAAATGTAAGGACAAAAGAAACTAATTTAGGTAATTTAATAAGTGATATTTTACTTGATAAGACTAAGGCTGATATTTCTCTATTTAATGGAGGAAATATCAGAGATACA
This sequence comes from Clostridioides sp. GD02377, assembly GCF_045899875.1. Taxonomy (NCBI): domain Bacteria; kingdom Bacillati; phylum Bacillota; class Clostridia; order Peptostreptococcales; family Peptostreptococcaceae; genus Clostridioides; species Clostridioides sp. GD02377. The sequence goes on along the minus strand of NZ_JBJODA010000003.1, from coordinate 185,855 downwards.
ATAGAAAAAGGGAACATAACAAGAAGAGATATTGTAGATGTATTTCCTTTTAATAATACGATAGTTACCAAAGAACTTACAGGAGCACAAATTAAAGATGTATTAGAGCAAGGAGTAAAACTCTATCCAGAAAAGAATTCAGCCTTTTTACAAGTAGGAGGAATGTCATATTATTTTGACCCAAAACAAAAAGAAGGAGAAAAAATAACGGATATTTTAAAAGATGGAAAACCATTAAATTTGGATAAAAAGTATGTGGTTGCAACTAATGATTATATAGCATCAGGTGGAGATGACTTTAGTTGCTTTTCAAAAGAGCCAGTATTAAAGAATTTCGGAAATTTAGAGAGTATGGTAATTGAATATATAGAGTACAAAAAAGAAATATCACAAAGTATAGATGGAAGAATTAGTATCAAATCTAAAAAAGAGATAGCAAGTAATAATCAAGAGAGTGAATTGATAGTAGGAGAAAATAAAGAAAATATTAGTGATAATGAAGGTAGTACATCTAATAATGATATAAAAAATTCTGATAGTTATAAAAGTAAAAAAACAGATAAAATAAAACCTATAGAGAGTTCTAATACAGGAGTATATAAAAGAGAAGCTAAAGAAAAATCTCCTAAAACAGGAGACTTAGGTTTTTCAAATAGTATGATTGTATTTATAGCATCAAGTACATTACTATACTTATTAAACTTTAATCAAATAGATTTAAAAAACAAAAAGTCAAAATAAAAATTAATAAGTAAGAGTTAGCAAATAAAAATTTAATCTTAGACACTAATAAAAGTGCAAAGGTAATTAGTTGTATAAATACTAATTACCTTTGTTTTTTTGTGTTTAAGTATATTTATATCTAAGTAAAATCCAATTAATAATCTATAAATATTTATAAATTGATAAATAAAATGCTTTTACTAGTATGATATAATTTAGCTAGTATGTATGATAATGGAGGATAGAAGGATGAATAATATATTACTTTTGGAAGATGATAAATCTTTAAATAGGGGAATCAGTTTTAAACTAAAAAAAGAAGGATACAATGTTTTTAATGCATTTAGCATAGAAGAAGCAAAAAATATTTTCGTAAAAGAAGAGATAAATTTAATTATTTCTGATATAGGTCTTCCTGATGGAAGTGGTTTTGATTTTTGTGAGGAGATTAGAAATAAAAGTGATGTTTACATAATAATGCTAACAGCCCTTGATGAAGAAGTAGATATTGTCACAGGATATGATTTAGGTGCAGATGATTATATCACAAAGCCATTTAGTTTGATGGTATTGATATCCAAAGTGAATGCACTTATGAAAAGGGTAAATACAGTAAAAAATTATACTTTATTAGTTTGTGATGATTTATTTTTTTATTATATAGAAAATAAGTTGATTATAAAAACAGATAATAAAGAAGAAGAGATAATTTTGAGTAAAACAGAAACTAAACTCTTAAGATATCTTATGGAAAATTCAATGCAGACGTTGACGAAAGAACAACTATTAGAATCCCTATGGGACAATAGTGGAAATTTTGTAGATGATAATACTATTGCAGTAAATATAAGAAGACTTAGACAGAAAGTAGAAAAAAATCCATCTGAACCTAAGTATATAAAGACAGTAAGAGGGGTTGGATATATGTGGGGGGAAAGGAGTATAAAAAAATGTTAAAAAGTATGAATCTCAAAGATAACTTCAGTATGAGAGATGATTATATAATGAGAAGAGTTATTGGATGTTCTGTTTTATCTGTACTAATAATAACACTTATGTTTATACTCTTTGAATACAATAGATTACATAAATTATATGAATATCAAATAAAAAACACCCAAAGTATTGTAGGGGTATTGATTGATAAATATCCCAATGATGAAATAGATATAGTAAAATCTATTTACAATTCTGACTATAGTAAGGTAGATATTGGAGAAAAAGCATTTAAAAAATTTGGATATGGATTAGAAAATAAAATGTCAAATGATAAAAATTTTGGACTGTACTTAAAATCTTTTTTTAGAGAATCAGTTCTTGTTTTTTTAGTAATGTTTATAGTTGTTACAAGCATAATCTATTATTTTATAAGATACATAAATAAAAGATTGAGTAAAATTTACTTTATAGTAGATAAGATGTCACAAGAAAATTATTTGAAAGACACTACTGACCTAGAAGATACTGGTTATCTAGTAGAGTATAATGAGTATTTTAAAGAAGGTACATTTAGCAAAATAAATAACTGTCTATATGAGCTGAATAGAAGCTTAAAGATAAAATTTATTAAATTGGAGAAAGAAAAAGAGAGTGTGAAATCATTAGTAACAGATATCTCTCATCAACTAAAAACTCCTTTAGCATCATTAAAATTGTATAATACATTGCTTATAGAAGAAGAATTAGATGAAGACGAAGCTCAAGAATTTCTATTAACTAACAAAAATTCTATAAATAAATTAGAAAACTTGATAAACTCTTTGGTTAACATATCAAGACTAGAGATTAGTATGATAAACATAAAAAAAGAAGATAATGATATAAAAAATACCATTTTAAATGCTATAAAAAGTGTAGTGCCTAAAGCTAAGATTAAAAACATAACATTAAATATAAATGAATTCGATAGTAGGATTATACCTCATGATAAAAAATGGACTGAAGAGAGTATTTTCAATGTATTAGATAATGCTGTAAAATATACACAAATAAATGGAGAAATAAACATCTCTGTAGAAGAAACTGTTAATTATTTTAAAATTATAATAGAAGATAATGGTAGTGGAATTAAAAAGAGTGAGTTCAATAACATATTTAAACGTTTTTATAGAGGTATATCTGAGGAAGTTGAATCTATAGAAGGTAGTGGAGTAGGATTGTATCTAAGTAGAAAAATATTAGAAGAACAGGGTGGAAATATTATAGTTTCTTCTAAAGTAGGGGTAGGAAGCAAGTTTTCTCTGTTTCTTACAACTATGTAATATTAAATGAAAGGAAAATGTAAGCCTCTACATTTATTATATAAGTATAAACAGCTCCAGAAATAAAACGTAATAAAAAATGGAGTAATATAACTTAGAATGAGAGGATAATTTTATGAAAATACTATATACTGAAAACTTATCAAAACATTATGGAACAGGAGAGAGCTTAGTAAGAGCTTTAGATAATGTCAACTTAGAAATAAATGAAGGTGAATTTGTTGCAATAATAGGAAAATCAGGTTCTGGAAAAAGCACTCTTTTACATATGATTGGAGGTCTTGATATACCTACATCTGGGAATGTATATATAGATAATAAAAACATATTTACATTAAAAGAAGAAGAACTTGCTGTATTCAGAAGAAGAAAAATAGGATTTATATTTCAAAGTTATAACTTGATACCATCTCTTAATGTGTGGGAAAATGTAGTGTTACCAATTGGTCTAGATAGTAGAGAAGTAGATGAACAATTTATAAAAGAGCTTTTAAAATCATTGGGACTTGAAAATAAACACGATGTTTTGCCAAATACATTATCAGGTGGTCAACAACAAAGGGTGGCAATAGCAAGGGCATTAGCTACAAGACCAGCTATAATACTTGCAGATGAACCAACTGGAAACCTAGATTCTAAAACATCTGATGAAGTTATGAGTATTCTAAAGTCTATGTCTAAGAAATACAGTCAAACTTTAGTTATGATAACTCATGATGATAGTATAGCTCAAATGGCTGATAGAGTTATATTTATAGAAGATGGTAGGGTATCAAAGGTTGGTGATAAAAATGATTAATACTACTAAAATAGCAAAAAGTAATCTAAAGCAAAATAAATCAAAAAGTATTCTAATAATAATTACTATAATACTTTCAACTTTAATGCTTTCATCTATTGGAATTTATATTGTTGATGCAGGAACCTATCAGAAAGAAAATACTATAAAGTATTCAGGTAATTATCAAGGTATATTAGCTAATGCGGATGAAAAACAAGCTAATATATTGAGTAATCATGCAGATGTAGAGTTAACTGGTAAAATGAATGGAGTAGGTTTTGAGAAGTTAGAAGATGATTCAAATATTTCTCTAGCATACATGAATGAAGATGCTTTAAAATTAAATAATTTTGAGTTTGTCAAAGGGAAGTTACCAACAAAAGAAAATGAAATTGTGTTAGATAGAGGAGCTTTAAAAGCACTTGGTTATAGTAACAAAAACTTAGGTGAAAAGATAAAAATATCTTATAATGATTATAAAAGCGATAAAAGAATTGAAAAAGAATTCATTATAACTGGAATTTTAAAAACTAGTGAAATATCTGAAGCAGGTAAATTTTATTCAGCTATTATATCAGAAACATATATGAAAAATACTAGAGATATGTCACAAGAAGATTTTAATATATATGTGAAATTAAATGATAAAAGTAATTTATCGATAGAACAAGCAAAATCAAAATTAAATAAGGTTGCTAATGATATAGGATTGGATACTATTAATGTAGCTGTAAATGAAAATTATATAAATGCTTTAAAACCTGATATGGAAACAATTATGGGTGGAGTATTTGTAGGACTAGTAATTGTATTGTCTAGTATTTTAGTAATATACAATATATTCTACATTTCAATAGTTACGAAGGTTCAAGAATTTGGAAAGCTTAGAGCAATTGGTGCGACTAAAAAACAAGTAAAAAATATAGTATTTAAGGAAGGTTTTATCTTAGCAGGGATAGCAATACCAATAGGAACAATCTTAGGATATGCACTTTCAAATATTATAATAAAATCAGTTATGGATATAGATATAAAATCATCACAATTACCAGTTATATTATTGGTTATAATAATAAGCTTTATGTCTGTTGTGTTATCACTTTTAAAGCCAATGAAAGTAGCATCAAAAGTATCTATAGTTGATGCAGTAAGATATACCGGAAATAAAATAAGTAATAAAAATAAGAGAAAAGGTTATAAAAATATAAATTTAAAGAGATTATCACAAGCTAATTTAGAAAGAAATAAAAAACGTACTTACATGACATTGGTATCTCTTATATTGAGTGGAACTATATTTATAACAGTATCAACTGCCTTAGAAAGTTTTGATGCTGAAAAGATGGCAAGAGCAAATTTTCCTTATGATATAGAGGTTAGCCTTGCTGGTTATGAAATGGATAGTGATAAAAATCCTAAAAATAATTTGAATATTTTGCAAATGAATAATCCTTTAAGTAAAGACTTTTTAAATCAAATAAAAGATATAGAGGGAATTAAAAAGATAGAGTCTGCAAGAAGTGTAAAGGTTGGAATGGATGATTATGATGTTGAATTTAAACATGACCTTTTACAGAGTATAGATGAAAATGATGTCAAAGCATTAAATAATAATTTAGTAGATGGAAAAATAAATTTTGAAAGACTGCAGACAGGAGATGAAATAGTAATTACTCATGTTGATACAGCAAAAGAAATGGGAGTAAAGGCAGGAGATAAAATAAAATTAACTCTATATGATGGAGATAAAATAATAAAAAAAGAATTTAAAGTTCAAGCAATAGCTATGGGGTCTCCAAGCTTTGGCATAGGAAAAGATTTTATAGATAGAACTTTGAAACATGATTCAACAAGTAGTTTAGGAATATATACAGAAGAAGGAAAGTATCAAGAAATAAAAGATAGTATAAAGAAAATCGCTAAATCTAATGGTTTTTTAGAGACAGATTTTTTAGATAGTAGAGTAGAATCAAATAAGGCTGTGATTTCATTTATAAAGATAATGGGATACACTTTAACATGTATAATAGGTGTGATTGGATTTATGAATCTTGTAAATACAATGATAACTAGTATAGTTACTAGAAAGAAAGAACTTGGTATGCTTCAAGCTATTGGTCTTACTAATAAACAATTAGTAAAAATGCTTAACTCAGAAGCTATATATTATACTTCTAGAATGATGATAGGAAGTATTTTATCTGGAGGAATATTAGGATATATTGCTGTTATATTTCTAAAAAAGACTGGATTATCTTATGCAACATATGCTTTACCAATAGTACCAATCCTATTGATGGCTGTATGTATTCTTATAGCTCAATTTATAACAACGTATTTAATAGGAAAAAGTTTCAATAAAGAATCACTTATTGATAGAGTAAGATATAGTGAATAAAATATGGATATTTAATGGGTAGTTTTTAAGTAATAAAAAGAAGAATATAAAAAGATAAGTAAATAGATTAAAATATATAGATACAGAGTAGATATTCTAAAATGATATTTGCTCTGTATTTTATTGTGCAATTATTTGTATGTCTAATAGAGGAGATTGTTTATAGGGGAAATGTATTGGTACAATTTTAAAAAAACATAAAATTGTACCATATAAAATGAAAATTTTGTATAATAATCGTATAGAAAATAAAAAGGAGCTGAATATATATGAACAATAAAATTAATTATGCACCAGGACCAACAGAAACTAGGGAAAATGTAAGATTAGCAAGAGCAGAGAAGACAACAAACCCAGATATAGATGTTGATTTTGTTGAATTTTATAAAAAGACATGTGAAAAGTTTGGTAATATAGTTGGTACAAAAAATGATGTTTACATATTGAGTGGAGAAGGTATATTAGGGCTTGAAGCTGCATGTGCATCACTTACAGAAAAGGGAGACAGAGTCCTTGTAATTGATAATGGGATATATGGAGAAGGTTTTAAAGATTTTGTAACAATGTATGGTGGAGAGTATGTGCTTTTTTCAAGTAAATATACTAAAAGTATAGATGTTGATGAATTAAAGGCATTTTTAGATAAAGATAGTAACTTTAAGTATGCAACAGTTGTACACTGTGATACTCCAACTGGTGTACTAAACGATGTAAGTAAAATATGCCCATTACTTAAGGCATATGGAATATTAACTGTAGTTGATTCTGTAGCAGGTATGGTTGGAGAGAGATTAAATGTAGATGAATCTAAAATAGACATAATATTAGGTGGTTCGCAAAAAGCTATCTCTGCACCAGCAGGTCTTACTATAGTTGGGATAAGTAAAGATGCAAAAAATTGTATAAAGAATAGAAAAACGAATGTAACAGGTTTTTATTGCAATTTAAATATATGGGAAGGTTATTATGAAAAAAAATACTTTCCTTATACAATGCCAATAAGCGACATAATAGGTCTTGATAAAGCTCTTGATAATATATTAGAAGAGGGAATAGAAAAAGTATTAGATAGACATGAAAAAATAGCTTATAGTGTCAGAAAATCTATTGAGGAATATGGTATAGAATTATTTTTAGAAGAAGGGTATTCTAATACAGTCACAGCTATAAAAATTCCTGAAAGTATAGGAGCTTTAAAACTTACCAAATACATGCTTAAAAATTATAATACACTTGTTGCAACATCATTAAATCAATACATGGACACTATTTTAAGAATAGGTCATATGGGAGAAAATGCTAATCTAAACAAAATAGAACACATACTAAATATTTTGGATAAAAGTTTAAATACATTAGGATTTAAAGGAAATGGAAATTTATTAGATTTATTTAATAAGTATTATTTTTAATAGTTAGACAAGGGGGATGAAGCATGGAAATTATAGCTAAACAAAAATTTACGACGAAAGACATGGTAGAAACTTCACTATTAATAGCTTTAGTGTTTATTGCAACCAAATTTATAAATATAAGATTGCCAATATCTATAAATGGTGGGCTTGTTCATTTAGGAACAGCAATGTTATTCATATCAGCGATAGTATTTGGAAGTAAGAAAGGTGCTTTATCAGGTGCTATTGGTATGTCACTTTTTGATTTAATATCTGGATGGACTCTATGGGCTCCATTTACTTTTATAGTTAGAGGTATCATGGGTTATTTACTTGGAAAAATTGTATGGGCAAATGGCAAGAATGGAAACAATTTTTTAATAAATGTAATAGGAATAGTTGTTTCATCAATTTGGATGTTGTTTGGATATTATGTAACAGAGGTTATACTTTATGGAAATTTTGTAGTACCTCTTACATCAATACCAGGTAATTTAATGCAAGTATTAATAGGTCTTATAATAGCACTTCCTATTTCTAAAATATTGAAAAAATGTATGAAATGATAATAAAGTAGACTAAAATTTTCTGATAGCATAAATTATATTGTATAATATTAAGGTGAAGTACATAATAATAAAAATATTTTAGGATAGGGGCGAACTCAATATGTTATCAGTTACAAGATATTCAGTTAGAAGTGCTCGTTTAAAGCCATGGGTAAAGTTTATTTGGTATCTTAAGACAGATGAAAATATATTGTTAAACAATAAGTTATTACCCACAGATAGTATAGATATTATTCTTAATCTTTCTGATATTATAGAATATAAAATTGGAAACCAAAACTATACAACTAGTAATATACATTTTAATGGAATAAGAGACAAGTATGGATTTATCATTCAACGTGGAAATATACGTGTTATGGAAATTTCTTTTTATCCATTTGGTCTTTATCCATTTTTAAAGGTACCAATTTCAGAATTTAATGGTCAAATTGTCAATCTAGAACAAGTATCAGATATCTTTGCAAAAAAGTTGGAAGACTCTTTAAATAAAGAATCATCAATAGAAAATTCTATCTTGTACTTAGAAGAAGTATTATTATCTACAATGGATGAAGGTTTGATTGAAAATAAATCTGTAAAAATTTTGGATTCATTTATATATGACAATAGGTATAGTAATATAAAATCTTTTTGTGATGATATGAATATAAATATTAAAACTTTGGAAAGAATCTGCTTAAAATATACAGGATATACACCTAAAATTTTAAAGAGAATATGTAGATTTAAAATGGCAAGTAATCAGCTTATTCGTACCTATAAAAATAATGAACTTTTTGATTTTATCTATGAAAATGAGTACTATGACCAAGCACACTTTATAAAAGAATTTAAAGAATTTTCAGGGACATCACCAATTAAATTTATTAGTGAGAATAAGACTATTAAAGAAAATATAAGGTATAGTTACTTGTAATTACGCTGTCGATTTTTTACAATACCTCTAATTTAGTTTTTGATATGATATAAGAAAAATAAATTGGAGGTTTTGTATATGAAAATTATTACAGAGATAGTGGAGTTTAGTGTGGAAGAAAACTTGTCAAAAGGGGAGTTTATAGAGATTGTAAATGATTTAGAAATGAAATTTCATTCTATACAACCTGGTTTTATTGATACTGAGCTTTTACATGATGAAAAAAGCCAAAAATGGATTATGATACAACATTGGGATTCTATGGAAGACCTTAAGAATTCTTCTAGCAAAATGTTTAAGGAGTCTTCAACTGAGAAATTTAGAAAAGCTTTAAAAAGTCAAACTGTTAAAATGAACATAATACCACAAATTAAAAGCTGGAAATTATAGTTTTAAATCTAAAAAGTAATTAAACCACAAAAAAATAAATTAGCCAAATAACATTTTGTATTAAAATTGTTATTTGGCTTTTAGTATCTATTTTAATATTTAAATATTGTTATCTAAAAGAACTATTGCTGTACGAGAGGCAATAGGTAGTTTTGAAGATGGTGGGGCTGAGCTAAAATAGACATTATAGTCTAGTAAGTTTTCTTTTTTTGTGTTTCCTCCAAATTCTATCATATCAGTGCTTAGTACTGTCTTGTAGTTTGTATTTTGAAATTTTGAAATATCAACTGACTGTATTAGATTAGGGTGGAAATTAAATATAAATAAATATTTGCCTTTACTGTATACTAAAAGTTTTTTATCATTATCCATATGTATAAGTTCGTAGCCATTTTGGATAAAAACATCACTGTATTTTGTAAGTTCAAGCATAGCTTTATCAAAGTTTAATAATTGTTTATATTTTAAAGTATCATTTTCTGAAAGGCTCCATTGCCTTCTAGCATACTTATAACTCCAATTGTTTCCTTCTCGTGGAAAATCAATCCATTCAGGATGTCCAAATTCATTTCCCATAAAATTTAGATATCCTTCACCAGCTAGAGAAAAAGTTATTAATTTGATTAGCTTAATTAGAGAGATAGCTCTATTTATAATATGATTATTTGAGTTTATTTCCATGTTCCAGTACATTTCCTTATCAGCTAGCCAAAAAATAATTGTTTTGTCACCAACTAATGCTTGGTCATGAGATTCACAATAACCTATATTTTTTTCACCAGGGCGTCTAGTTGTAAGTTCATACCACATTTTACCCAAATCCCAATTTTCATCAGATAAGTTAGAAATAGTTTTTATCCAAAAATCTGGGACACCCATTGCAAGTCTATAGTCAAATCCAATTCCACCATCTTTTATAGGTATACACATACCAGGCATTCCACTCATATCTTCTGCAATACTTATTGAGTTAGGTTTAATCTCTTTTATCAATTCATTTGCAAATTGGAGATATGTTATAGCCTCAATATCTGTATTCATACTAAAATATTTTTTATAACTATCAAATGAAACTCCAAGACCATGGTTATGATATAACATTGAGGTTACACCATCAAATCTAAAACCATCAAAATGATACTCATCTAACCAAAATTTTATATTTGAAAGTAAGAAATGGATTACTTTAGGTTTACCATAGTTAAAGAGTTTTGTACCCCAAGCAGGATGATTTCCTCTTGGACCTGAGTGGAAGAATTGATGTTCACTTCCATCAAACTCATTTATTCCCTCTAGAGTATTTTTTACAGCATGAGAATGAACTAAATCTAATAAAACAGCAATTCCCATGGAATGAGCAGTATTTATTAGATTTTTTAAGTCTTCAGGAGTACCAAACCTAGAGGAGATTGCATAAAAATTTGAAACTTGATACCCAAAAGATGCGTAATATGGGTGTTCCATAATAGCCATAAGCTGAATAGTGTTATATCCAGATTTTTTTATTTTAGGAAGTATATTTTCAGTAAACTCACTATAAGTCCCAATAGATTCATTTTCAGTAGCCATACCTATATGACATTCATAGATTAGTGGAGAAGTTATGCTTTTTAAGTCAAACTCATTGTCAGTCCAAATAAATGGAGTCTCTGGCTGCCATACTTGTCCATTAAATCCACCAAAATCTTTTTGAATTACTCTTTTTATATATAGTGGTATACGGTCAAATGTTTTTCCATTTGCAATGACTTGTACTTTTACTTCTGACTTATGAGGTAAACTATCTTTGTTGGGAATAAATATTTCCCAATTACCAGAACCAATTTTTTTTAGAGGATGAGATTTTCTATTCCAATTATTAAAGTCACCAATTAACGATAAACTATTTGCATTTGGAGCCCATTCCCTGTAAAACCATCCATCATTTGTCTGATGAAAGCCATAGTAAAGATGAGCATTTGCAAAAGAACTAAAATCTTTATAATTGGTTAATAGTTTTGCTTTAACATCTTCATAATGTTTCATTCTCTTTTTTATATCAGATTCAAATGGCTGTAGGTATACATCAATATCTAAAATTTTAAATCTTTTTTGACTTTTCATTTTGTTTCTCCTCCATAATAAATATTACATCTAAAAAATAATATTTATCTCATACTATCTTCTCTATATAATTGATATATATTATATAATCCTAATAAAAAGCTTAAGCCACCAATGATTAATTTCATAATTTACCTCCTTAGTATTTACACTTATATATCATATTCATCAAAATTTAAAAGTTTGTTTAAAACTCTTTTAATAATATCATAATCAAAGCCTTTATAGGAAAGATGTTGAGAAATTTTTTGATATATTTTCTTTTTATCTTCCTTCTTTACCCTTTCAAACCTTTTCTTTGCTAGATACATAGCATTTTCAAATTCAGTATCCTTATCCAATTCAGACACAGCTTCATCAATTGTACTTCTATTGATACCTTTATTGTATAGATTTTGCTTAATTCTGTTTTTGCCACATCTATTTAAATTAACATTTGTATTAACTATTTTTTGAGCCAATACACTATCATTTACGAGATTATAATTTTTAAGAAAATCTATAACTCTATCAATTATGTTTTCATCAAATTCTGCTGATAACTTTTCTTTTATTTTTTTTTCGGACTGGTCAGCATGAGATAAAATATTTAGTGCTTTATTTTTAGCTTTTATATACATTTCATCATCCAAAATAGGTTTTAATTCGTCTTCATTTATTTCATTCCCTTTTTTTAAGTTGAATGTATAAACAAGTTCTTTAAATATAGCAATAAAAAATTTATCATCTACATAAATATTAACTCTATCATCATTTCTTTTTTGTTGTTCTATCTTAGTAATTATACCCATAAATCCTCCCTTTTTGTATGTAATTATATTAACAAAAGCAACTAATAAAATTTAATAAAAAACTTACATTTATATGTTATATTTTATCAAAATTAAGACAAAATAGTAAAAAGTTATTTTTATTAAAAAGTAAAGTAAAAACATGTTAAATAATTATTTTTTAAAGCATTTTTTATCATATAAATATAATTATATACCAAAAAAAATAAATTATAAGCTTTAAGAAATAAAAAATAATGGTACAATAGTATTATAACATTAAAAGGAGACAAAATATGAAAAGCGAAAATCTAGTTAAGAAGGCGGAGTTGAAAAATACTGAAAAACTAGAGAAATTTAATCGCCATAAAGGCAAAATCAAAATAGGTATATTGGGAGGTACTTTTGACCCTATACATTATGCTCATTTAGCAACAGCAGAATTTATTAGAGACAAGTATGACATTGACAAAATTATCTTTATACCATCAGGAAATCCACCACATAAGTTATGTATCACTACAGACAAGTATGATAGATATAATATGACACTTCTAGCAACTGAAAGCAATGAAGATTTTTTAGTTTCAAAAGTAGAAATCGAAAGAAAAAAAAGGACTTATACAATAGATACATTAAAATACTTGAAGAAAAAATACAAAAATGCAGATATTTATTTTATAACAGGGGCAGATGCTATTTGTAGTGTTGAAGAGTGGAAAGATGTAAAGAAAAACTTTGAGTTAGCTACCTTTATAGCTGCAACTAGACCAGGAATTAGTTTGTTAAGGTCACAAGAGACTATAGAAAAACTAACTAAAAAGTACGATGCTGACATTATAACAGTTTATGTTCCATCACTGGATATATCATCCACATATATAAGGGAACAGCTAAATGAAGGCAAGTCAATACGTTACTTAGTACCCGAAAATGTAGAAAATTATTTATATGAAAATAAACTATATCAATATGGAGATGATTAAATGAACTTAGAGAATATTAACCAGAGACTAAATCAAATGTTACCAGTGGGGAGGCTTAGCCACTCAAAAAATGTTGCAAAATGTGCTGAAAAATTATGTGAGATTTATGGGTGTGACAAAGAAAAAGCTTGTTTAGCAGGAATGATTCATGATTGTGCAAAGTATTTAAGTGATAAAGAAATAGAAGATTATGTAAATAAGTATGAAATATACTTAGACCCAATAGAGGATGGAAATCGCTCTCTATCTCATAGTGTAATTGGGTCATACATATGTCAGTATGAGTTTGGAATAGAAGATGAAGATATTATAAATGCAATCAAATATCATACAACAGGAAGAGAAGATATGTCTCTTTTAGAAAAAATAATTTACATAGCTGATTTAATTGAAGAAGGTAGAAAATTCCCAGTTGTAGATACATTAAGAGAGTTGGCATATGGAGGAAAGCTTGATGAAGCACTTTTAACTTCTTTTAACAATACTTTAATGTTTGTTATTAATAAAAAAGAAGAGATACATCCAAGAACAGTTATGGCAAGAAACTATCTAATTAAACAAAAGTTATTATAAAAAACATACATAAAGGCAAATATATTAATAAATTTAAAATTGACTATGTTACAAAATCGTATTAATATGTTACAATAACTAAGTGTATTTTAATTAGGAAAGTGAGGAATTTTATATGACAGTGGAACAAATGACAAAAATAGCATATGATGCCATAGAAGATAAACTGGGTCAAGATACAGTTATAATAAATATAGGAAAAGTTTCTAGTTTGTGCGATTACTTTATTATCACTACAGCATCTTCTCAGAGACAGGTAAAAGCTATTGCTGATAATGTAGAAGATGAATTAGCAAAACTAGGACTAGAGCCAAGAGGAAAAGAAGGACAAAGCACTCAAACTTGGGTACTTCTTGATTATGGAGATGTAATGGTTCATGTATTTAATGAGGAAAACAGAGGATTTTATAATTTAGAAAAATTATGGAAAGATGCGCCTTATATAGATATTGACACATTAGCATAAACATGATAATATATGTTATTATAGTTAGAAAATTTCAAAAATTATATTAAATTGAATAGACTAGAGCAGTAAAAGATTATATTTTTTCAGAGAGTTAGTGGAAGGTGAGAACTAATATTATATAACTTTGAACTTACTAGATTGAAATCTATTCTCCATAGCTGGATTAAAAGCTATCTAAGAGAGTCTATATAATGTAGACTAATTAGGGTGGTACCGCGAAGATTTATCCTCGTCCCTAAACGTAAGTTTAGTGATGGGGATTTTTTATTTTCAAGGCATTATTTGGAAATTATAAGTAAATAATATTAAATAAGGTAGTTGAACACAACTAAAATAGGAGGCAAAATATGAGCGTATATAATTTTAAAGAAGTAGAATCGAAATGGCAAAAAATCTGGAAAGACAATAAGCAGTATAAAATGGATACAGCACAAACTGAAAAACCTAATTATTACACATTAGAAATGTTCCCTTATCCATCTGGAAAGATACACATGGGTCATGTTAGAAACTATTCTATAGGTGATGTTGTCGCAAGATTCAAAAAAATGGAAGGGTATAATGTACTTCATCCAATGGGATGGGATTCTTTTGGTTTGCCGGCTGAAAATGCTGCTATAAAACATGGTATACATCCACACAAATGGACAATGGAAAATATAGAAGAAATGAAAGAACAATTAAATTTATTAGGTCTTAGCTATGATTGGGATAAGGAAGTAGCAACTTCAACTCCAGAATACTATAGATTTACTCAAGAGATATTTTTGAAGTTTTTAGAACATGGGCTTGCATATAAGAAAAAATCTTATGTTAACTGGTGTCCTTCTTGTGAGACTGTTCTTGCAAATGAGCAAGTTGTTCAAGGAGCATGTGAGAGATGTAAAGCAACAGTATTAAAGAAAGATTTGGAGCAATGGTATTTTAAGACTACTGAATTTGCAGAAGAATTACTTAATGATTTAGATACATTAGATGGATGGCCAGAAAAGGTTAAAATAATGCAAAAAAACTGGATAGGTAAGAGTACAGGAGCAGACTTAGTTTTTGATATAGATGGAACTGATAAGTCTATGACAGTGTTTACAACTAGACCAGATACAACTTATGGAGTTACTTATATGGTACTTGCTCCAGAACATGAGTTAGTTAAAGAATTGGTTGCTGGTACTGAATATGAAGCAGAAGTTGAAGCTTTCGTTCAAAAAATGCATACAATGACAGAAATAGAAAGAACAGCTGCTGATGTAGAAAAAGAAGGAATGTTTATAGGTAGATATGTTATAAACCCTTTAAATGGTAAGAAGGTTCCTTTATGGATAGCTAATTATGTATTAGTTGAATATGGAACTGGAGCTATAATGGCAGTTCCTGCACATGATGAAAGAGATAGAGATTTTGCTGAGAAATATAATTTAGATATAATAGATGTAATAACAGAAGATAACAAAATAATAAATTCAGAAGAGTTTAATGGATTAGATGCTTCAGAAGGATTTGAAGGAATAATAGATAAATTAGAAAAAGAAGGTAGAGGAAAGAGAACTATTAACTATAGATTAAGAGACTGGTTAGTTTCAAGACAAAGATACTGGGGTTGTCCTATACCTGTAGTTTATTGTGATGAGTGTGGAATAGTTCCAGTTAAAAAAGAAGATTTACCAGTTCTTTTACCAACAGATGTTGAGTTTACTGGAAAAGGTGAATCTCCACTTACTACTTCAAAGCAATTTATGTCAACAACTTGTCCTCACTGTGGAAAACCAGCTAGAAGAGAAGTTGATACTATGGATACATTTGTAGATTCTTCTTGGTATTTCTTAAGATATGTGGATAGTAATAATGAAAATGAGCCATTTAGTAAAGAGTTAGTTAATAGATGGCATCCAGTAGACCAATATATAGGTGGAGTGGAACATGCTATAATGCACTTATTATATGCAAGATGGTTTGTAAAAGCATTTAAGAGCATGGGTATGGTAGATTTCGATGAGCCATTTAAAAACTTACTTACTCAAGGAATGGTTCTTATGGATGGTTCTAAAATGAGTAAATCTAAAGGCAATACAGTATCACCTATGGATATAATTGATGAGTATGGAGCAGATACTGCAAGACTTTTCGTATTATTTGCAGCACCACCAGAAAGAGATTTAGACTGGTCAGAGCAAGGTGTTGATGGATGTTTTAGATTCTTAAATAGAGTTTATAGATTGGTTGATGAGTTAGCAGATGTAGTTAAAAAGGATGTAGAGTTTGGAGAATTAAATTCTCAAGATAAAGATATGAGATATACTATACATTCTACACTTAAAAAAGTTACTGCTGATTTAAGTGAAAAATTTGGATTTAATACTGCTATATCAGCTCTTATGGAATTAATAAATGATATGTATAAATATAAAGAATTAGATAATATAAATGAAGCAGTTATAAAAGAAGGTGTACAAACTATAGTAACTATAATAGCACCATTTGCACCTCATTTAGGTGAAGAATTATGGACTATGATAGGTAAAGATGGAAGTGTATTTGATATAGACTGGCCTAAGTATGATGAAAAAGCTTTGGTAAAAGATGAAATAGAAGTTGTTGTACAAGTTAATGGAAAAGTTAGAGGAAAATTAACTGTTAACTCAAATATATCTAAAGAAGAAATGGAAAAAGTAGCTTTAGAAGATGAAAAAATAAAAGGATTAGTTGAAGGTAAAACTATAGTTAAAGTTGTTGCTGTACCTAAGAAGTTAGTCAATGTAGTTGTGAAATAAATCAAAACTATAAGATAAAATAAGACCCCTATTACAAGTTAATTAAAAATTGTAATAGGGGTTTATTATTTTAAGATTTATTATAATTAACAGTAGATTCCTTTTTCAAAGAAGTCTTTGATTTCATCAAGATTATCAGTTTTCCCAAGTGCTAATATAAGTTTTATTCTAGCTTTTTGACCTGGAAGGTCTCCACCAAATATACATCCAAGATTTTTTAAATCTCTACCAGAACCATAATAACCATAGCTATCAAACACTCTACCTGAGTGGCATCTAGAAACTATAACAACAGGAAGTCCTTTTTCTCTAGCATATTCAACTCCAGAAAGCATATGAGGAGGAATATTACCTCTACCCATTGCCTCAATAACTATACCTTTATATCCACTATCAACAGCAAATCTTATAAAATCTGCATTCTCTCCTACATATGCTTTAAATAAAGCAACTTTAGATTCTACCTTATCAGTATCTATAATTGTTCTATTTACAATATCTCTTGTAAGAACAAGTTCATTGCAGTCAATTATTCCTAATGGACCACTAGTTAAAGATTTAAATGTATTTAAAGAAAGAGTATTTGTCTTAGTAGCCTCAGAAGCTAATAATACTTCGTTATTTAGGACTACAAGAACACCTTTGCCCATAGCATCTTTAGATACAGCAGTACAAACTGAAGCAGATAAATTACTTGAACCATCATATCCAAGCTCAGAGCTACTTCTCATAGCACCTGTGACTATTACGGGTTTAATGTTATCAATTGTAAGGTCTAGAAAATAAGCTGTTTCTTCTAAACTATCTGTACCATGTGTTATTACAACTCCTGTAATATCTTTTCTTGCTAATAAATCATTTACATAATTTTTCAATTCCATCATTCTATAAGGCGTTATATGAGGTCCTGGAATTTCATCAAAGTTAAAGACCTCCACATCTGCGACTTTATCAATATTGGTAACCATTGATAATATTTGTTCCCCCGATAAAGTTGGTATAGCAGCTCCTACTTTATCATCTACTGTCATAGATATAGTTCCACCAGTAAAAACTATGGCAACTTTTTTCTTAATACTCATACTATTCTCTGCCTTTCATAAATAAAATTTATAATTCCGATAGGATTATATCAAAAAAAGTAGCTAAGGTCTACATAAATTCTTTTATTCATATAATTTAGATATTTCAGTGTAATATAACTATTTCTTAGTTTTTTGCCATTCAGTAATGTAACCATTTAGTATTTCTCTGATAGCTTTTCCTATCTTAGTGTAAGCCTCATCATATAAATTTGCTAGAGATATTCTGATTGACCATTCAGGACCATAAAATCCATTTCCACTAAGTAAGACTACAGAATAGTCATTAGCTAATTTATAAAGAACATCCACTGGAGCAGAAACTTTACTTATAAATTTAAATAAATCTTCTCCATAGTTTAATTTAGCCCATTCTTCAATATCAAATTGAGTATAATATGCAGCATTATTTTTACTTTCATTGATTGGAAGCTCTAAAGCTTCAAACAATAGTTTTTGACGTCTATGACAGATACTCATATTAAGTTTTTTGTAGGCATCAACTTTGTCAATTAAGGCAAATGCAGAGAAAAATGCCATTTGTACTTGCTGAGGAGTAGAAAGACCAGCAGTATGATTAAGAGCAACAAGTCTACTATCAGCAACAACTCTTTCCATAAATGAAAGACTAGAAGGATTAAGACTCATATCACTGTAACGCTTATCTACTGATTTTTTTAATTCTCCAGTTAAATCATTTATTTTCTTATCAAAAACATTCTTCTTATGAAGTGCAAATGTACCAAGTCTCCATCCTGTAACTCCAAAATATTTTGAATAAGAATAAACCCCAACAGTGTTGTAAGGAAGTTTTGACATCAATGATGAAAAGTCTTCTACAAAAGTTCCATACACATCATCTGATATTATCATTAAATCTTTATTATAATTCTCAATCACATCTATTAGGTTATTACAAGATGTGTCATCCATAGCTATAGATGCAGGATTATTAGGATTAACAACAAATAAAGCTTTAATAGACTTGTCACGAAGTTTTTCTAATTCTTTTTTAGTGTATTGCCATGTATGAGCACCTTTTTCATCAACTGCATTAGCATTTATATTTACAACTTTAAAATCATAACGAGGAAGATTAGGTATTTCAAGATAAGGTGTAAATATTGGAGTCATCAAAGCTATAGTATCACCTTTTTTTAGTAGTTCATTAGCCATTAATGAATCAAAAATATAACACATGGCAGCTGTAGCACCTTCAACAGCAAAAATCTCTACATCACCATATTTACCTGATATATCATATTTCATTTCTTGAACCAAGTAATCATGCACTATTTTTTCCATATGAGGTAACATTCTATCTGGAAGTGGATAGTTATCACCAATAATTCCATCAGCTAGTTCATGAACAAATTCATCTCCATCAAATCCAAGTTCATTTATACCAAAGTTTATAATATCTCTAGCTAAGTATGCTCCAGGCATATCTATATTTTCATTTATAAATTTAAAAAATCTTTCTTTTATACCTTTCTTTTGAGGCATTCCAGCCAAATGACCTAAATCCCAATTAGAACGAGTTTCAGTAATAGCAAAATGACCAAAAGTAAAAAAGGCTTCTCTAGCAGTTGAACAAGTCCAATTTGGATTACCACGACCTGCATCAAGTAACTCTCTGTTATTTTCTTTTGCAGTGTATTTTGCAATATCTATTAATTTGTCCTTAAATTCAAAAGGGCTTATTTTTCCATATATGTTTTTGATTTCTTTATAAGTATTATTTTTCATGTTAAATTCCTCCTTATGTAATAAGTTTCACATTTTTATAATAAAATAAACAAGTTAGCAAAATGATTATACTTTAATTATAATAGGTTTATAGAAAAAGTAAAGTATAAAATTAAAATGATTATTCTATTTAACCTTATTAAATATATATTAAAATAAAAAACACCTTTTAATAAAAAATGATTGTTATATAAAAGAAATCTTCAATTTTATTGGTATTTTAGTTTTTTTATTATATTTTATTATTAATGTATAGTTTTCTAATTTTGAATAAAAATAAAGTAAAACTTTCTTTTAAATTGAAGTTGTTTAGTAATATATGTTTATTATTATTTTGTTAACTTTAATAAGATTAAAAAAAGCCAAAAAAATAGTTTGTAAGTAAATAAAATAATATAAAATACAAATTTTAATAAAAATAATAAAGAATACATTGTTATTTTGATAAAATTGTAAAATATATTTTTAAATTATCATTTAATGTAATTTAAACGAATTGAAGATATGTGTTTATTGTATTCAATTGTTGTATTTTTAGTTTTTTTGTGATTAATTAAAAAATTATAAAAATCGTTTACATGTTGATTTTTAAAAAAAAAAGATATAGAATTATATAGAAAGTAATAAACAAAAATTGGATTTACGGGAGTGGAATAAAATGATAAACGTTACCTTAACAGATGTGAAAGAAGCTAGAGAGACCATCAAAAACATAGTAAAAAGAACTGACTTACTTGAAAGTGTTAAACTTAGCGAAAAAACAGGAGCAAATGTGTTCTATAAATGTGAGAATCTTCAAAAAACAGGTTCTTTTAAATTAAGAGGAGCTTGTAACAAAATAGCAAGTTTAACAGATGAAGAAAAAGCAAATGGAGTTATAGCTTCAAGTGCAGGAAATCATGCTCAAGGTGTTGCATTAGGGGCAAAAATGACTGGTATAAAATCTACAATAGTAATGCCAGCAACTGCACCTTTAGCAAAAGTTAGTGCAACTAAAGGTTATGGAGCAGAAGTAGTTTTAAATGGTGCAGTTTATGATGACGCGTATGCAAAAGCTGTTGAAATACAAAAAGAAACAGGAGCAACTTTCTTACATCCATTCAATGATAAATATGTTATAGCAGGACAAGGAACTATATCTCTTGAGATTTTCGAACAATTAGACAATAAAGTTGATACTATATTATGCCCAGTTGGTGGAGGTGGAATCATCTCTGGTGTAGCTGTAGCTGCAAAAGCATTAAATCCTAATGTGAAAATAGTTGGTGTTCAAACTGCAAATATACCTTCAATGAAAGAATCAGTTAAAAATGGAAAAGTAACAACAGCATTTAATGATACTACAATAGCTGATGGTATAGCTGTTAAAACTCCAGGAGATTTAACTTTTGAAATAATAAACGAATTAGTTGATGAAATAGTTGTGGTTGAAGAAACAGAAATTGCAGAATCAATATTATTTATGATGGAAAGTCAAAAAATAGTTTCAGAAGGTGCTGGAGCTGTATGTACAGCTGCTATATTAAGTGGTAAGTATGTACCAGCAAAAGATGAAAATGTAGTTTGTATAATATCTGGTGGTAACATAGACATAAATACATTATATAGAATAATAGGTGTTGCTTTAGCTAAAGAAGGAAGAAGATATTCATTTAGTACAATTATGGAAGACAAGCCAGGAAACTTTGCTGAATTAACTAGAATAATAAGTGAGAATGGTGGAAACATTTTAAGTGCTAATCAAGGTAAATTATCAGCAGGAGAAGCTCTAGGAAAACAAAGTGCGGAATTTATACTAGAGACAATAGATTATGACCATATAGCTAAAATAAAGAAAGCTATAGAAGACAAAGGTTTTAAAATTATAGAATTATAGTAAAAAGTGTATATAATATACAAGAAAAATAGTATAATAGTGTATGAAGATACATTTTATATGTATCAGATTAACGAATTAGGAGGATTTTAAAATGAAACATGAAGTAATACATACTAATGATGCACCAGCAGCTTTAGGACCATACTCTCAAGCTATAAAAGCTGGAAACTTATTATTTGTATCTGGACAAGTTCCTCTTGTACCAGAGACTATGGAAGTAGTTGAAGGAGATGTACAAGCTCAAACTGCTCAATCTTTAAAAAATCTTAAAGCTATATTAGCTGAAAGTGGAGCTGATTTTTCAAATGTAGTTAAAACTACAGTATTTATAAAAGATATGAATGAATTTGGAGCTATAAACGAAGTTTATGCTGAATATTTTGGAGAAAATAAACCAGCAAGAGCTTGTGTAGAAGTTGCTAGATTACCAAAAGATGTTAAAGTTGAAATAGAAGTAATAGCTGTATTATAAGAATATATAATTTGGAACATGTAGCTATTAGATTAGGCATGAATTCTTGGGTATTTTTATCCTAAGGATTCATGCCTTTTTGCAGGTCTTTTATCAAAATGTATTCACAAATATAGGACAATCTATTAAAATAAAGAGTGATATTTTTAGAAGAAGGAAGTGATACAATGAACATTATAAATAAAATTTTTTGGCAAGAAGATAGAATTAGTATGATTACAAATCATTTAGAGGCAGATAAACATAGCCATTGGATGTTACAACTATTTATAGGAATAGAAGACAGCATTGAAATAACAGTCAATGAAAAATTAGTTAAATGTAATTGTATCGTAGTAGATAAAAATATCTCTCACTCATTTTCAGCAAGAAAAAAAGTTTATTATTCTGCTCTTATTGAACCTACATCTATATTTGCAGAACAGCTTACCTCAAAAATGAATGATTTTGGATATTGGATATGTGAAAAAGATGGATTAGATGAATTACGTCAACAAGGAACTTTTTTGATATATCAATCTAGTGAAGAACAGTATTTAAAGTTTATGAAAATGCTTAACAACTATTTGAATTTCCCTGAAACTATCAAATACTATGATGATAGAATTACAGAATTGCTTCAATTATTACATACTTGTAATTGTGATAATCATACGATTTCAAACTTTGCAGATAAAGTGGCACTATCAGCAAGTAGATTATCACATTTGTTTAAAGAGCAAATTGGTATACCTTTAAAAAGCTATATTTTACTTCATCAAATGGAGCGTGCTTTTGGAGAATTGCTTTCTGGGAAAAATGTTACTGAAGCTTCTATGATTGCTGGATTCGACACTCCATCACATTTTGCAGGAACAGTTAAGCGTATGATGGGAATGCCCGTTTCTTTATCTTTAAAAGATAGCGAGTTTTTGAAAGTATATTAAATATTCTCGTTATATAATGAAGTTGTATTAAGAAAGGGGATTTATTATGAATAAAGAATATTTAGAAGAAACAAAAATGCTAAACTATAGTGACCCACAACTTAAGTTTTTGGTATCACTTAAGAAGTGGTTAGATTTAGATGATTTTCATAAAATAAAATCTATTTATGAGTTTGTCCAAAATGATATTTTATTTGGCTATAATGCTTCTGATATGTTGAGGGCAACACAGGTACTAAATGAAGGTATGGGACAATGTAATACAAAAGCTACTCTTTTAATGGCATTATTGCGTTCAGTGAATATCCCTTGTAGGCTTCATGCTTTTAATGTAACAAAAGACTTTCAACGAGGCGCTACATCTAAATTGATTTCATTATTAGCACCAAAATATATTCTTCATACTTGGGTAGAGGTATTTTATCAAGATAAATGGATTGCTCTAGAGGGAGTAATAACTGATAAAAAATATTTAGAAGCAATTCAGAAGAAATTTATTAACCAGAATGGAACATTCAAAAAGTATGCAATAGCCACAAATGATTTGAAAAACACATCTATTGATTGGGATGGTAAAGATACTTTTATTCAAAAAGAAGCTATAGCATATGATTATGGTGTTTTTTCTTCACCAGATGTATTTTTCTCTACTCATTCACAACATCTATCAAAATTAAAAAACTTCATCTATGTGCATTTTATTAGAAAAATAATGACAAAAAATGTATGTAAGATTAGAAACAATTATTTTGGCAAAAATAACTGAGTGTTCAATGTATAGAGCCTATATAGGAAAATATAGCATAATTAAAAATATGATGATTAAAATAAATAAAAAGGAGTTATTACATAGCAAACTTAAACTGTTCATGTGACAACTCCTTTTTTATTAACTTCTTTTTGTTAGCCTCTAATAATTTGACGTTCTTTTATAAAACATATAGAAATAACTAAACCAATAAATGCAAGAGTAGCAGCTGTTGAAAATGCAACATCCATTCCATGTATGTTAGACAGAATAGCTGAACTCATATGAGCTTTTTTTGTAGCAGATGTCATTATAGTAATAAGTACAGCAGAGCCTATAGCACCAGATATTTGTCTAAGTGTACTATTTATTGCTGTAGCATGAGATATAAGTTCCCTATCCAGAGTTTTAAGTCCCCAAGTAGTTAATGGCATTAGAACTAGTGAAATACCAATCATACGTATACAATACATTAATGATACATGAATTAAAGAGGTATCTTTACCTAAAAAAGCAAAAGACAAAGTTCCTAAAAATAAACAGCCAGTTCCTAATATTGATAAAGCTTGAGGTCCATATTTATCTAAATGGCGACCTGCAATTGGATTTAATGCAACCATCAGTATAGCACCTGGCATCATTAAAGAACCTGAAACTAGTGCAGAAAAACCTCTTACAGATTGTATATATAGAGGAATCATTAATGTAGCAGACATCATTGAAGCATACACAATCATAATCAATACTGTAGAAATTAGGAATGGTTTATTTTTGAAAACTCTTAACTCTAAAAATGGTTCTTTAGATTTTAATTGGCGTAATGTAAATAATATTAATGATATAATTCCTATAATTATTGGTAAATATGTGGCAATATTAGTCCAGCCATAATTACCTTGATTAGTAAATCCAATCAATAAACCACCAAATCCTAGAGAAGATAGTATTATTGAAGGTATATCCAATTTTAGTTTTTGAGCTTCTCCAACATTTTTCAATAGAATAAATGAAAGTATAACATCTAATATAGCTATAGGTGAAAGAAGTAAAAATAAACTATGCCAACCAAATGAATCTACCAACCATCCAGATAAAGTTGGTCCTATAGCTGGAGCAAATCCTACTGTGATACCAACTAAACTCATAGCTGTACCACGTTTTTCAACAGGACATAAATAGAGTATAATGACCTGTAGTAGTGGCATTAAAGAACCAGAACCAACTGCTTGTAATACACGAGCAACTAGCATAGTTGAAAAGCTATTAGAAAAAAGTGCAATGACACATCCTAGGGAAAATATAGTCATTGATGTAATGAATAATTTTCTAGTACTAAACCTATTTATCAAGTAAGCTGTTGTAGGTACAATAATACCTGCAATAAGTAGATAAATTGTTGTTAACCACTGACCAACATCAGCAGTAATTTTAAAATCTGACATTATATTAGGTAATGCAGTTGATAATAATGTCTGGCTAAGAGAGCTTATAAAAGCACCAGTCATTACGATTGCTATTATTAAATTTCCTTTTTTGTTATTACTTTGGGTTTCCATGATTTATAACGTCTCCTTTTTTAATTGATTTTTAATACTGTTCAACAAAAGTACTTTTGGTCTCAAAATGTCTTCTTTTTCTAAGTATGTAATCATTGCATCCATGATTAAAGAATCATATTGTTGATTTTTTTCCTCAATATATAATTTTTTTGTTGCCTCTAGTAGCTTGGGATTTTCAAGGAGTGAAGTATCCGTTTTTATTAGTTCCTCTATATCTTGTATCGTTTTAAAAAATAGCGATTTATTATGAATGGAAAAGTAGGCTTCATCTTCTTGTTCATATAAAAACATTGATTTTTCAATTAAAGGATTTAGATTATTAATATTTTCTACAACTAAATCTAAAATTTGTATAGTGAATTCAGCAATAAAGTATACATTCACTTCTCTTTTTTGTATGTGAATAATATACGTAAACTGATGAATTAATGCATCCAATAAGAAAACTAAATCGAATATATTGTTTTCTATTTTATCCCCGTAGTTATCGAATAAACTGAGTTTGTATTCATTCAATAAGTTAGCTCGAGTTTTTTTTTGTAATTTACTCGTAGTATTACGTTGCGCCTCAGAAAAGTTTTCTCTTATATAGGTGTTTATAGTAGTTCTAGAAAAAATATTTTCCCATACAGCAATTATCTTTCTTCTTAACTTCTCAGATGATGGAATATCCTTATTTTCATTAATGGAATGTATAATTTCCAAGAATTTTTCATCATAATAATTGATTATTTCGCAGATAAAAATTTCTTTAGTTTCAAAATGTTTATAAAAAGTAGCTTTAGACATTTTACATTCTTTTACAATATCTAGTATCGAAGTATTTTGAAAACCTTTCTGGTCAAAAATTCTTTGTGCAATAGTTATAATGAGTCTTTGTTTATCCGTCACTTTACTATCTCCTTTCATATAAAAACATAAAGTACTAAAGAGTACTTTAGAGTTTCTATAGATATATTATACACTATTTGGAAAAAAAATCAATATATGTACCATTAACCTGAGAATTTTGAAAAATTTGTTGTTGTTTTTAGTCATATAGAGAAGAAATTAAGAATTTCGTAAGAATACTTTAAATATATTGCAATAAATTAGTGGTATGATTATACTAAGAAAGAAAATGTCTTGAAATTTTTCTGTATCAAATACTAATTATGGAGGTGTAGTATATGAAAAAGAAAACTTGTATAGCCATAGTTTTTGCTCTATTTATAGTTTTTATAGGAATGTTTATTGATAGTTCTAGTGCAGGAAAGAAAATAATAACATCTGAATTAAGTAAATACAGGAAGGGCGTAAATGTATTATCAATAAATAATATTATAGTAGCAAATAAGGAGTATAGCTTACCTAAAGAATATTCTCCACAAGAAAGTAGTGAAGCAAAAGATGCTTTTTATAAAATGAATAAAGACGCTCAAAAGTCAGGTTTAAATTTAAAAGCTTTTAGTACATATAGAAGTTATGAATATCAAGATAAACTATTTAAGTCGTATGCGAAAGAACATGGTGAAAAAGAGGCAAATAGATTTTCAGCTAAGCCTGGAGAAAGTGAACATCAAACTGGACTTGCTTTTGATATTGGAGGAAATGACCAATCTAGTTGGGCAAATCAGAAGTTTAATAATACAAAAGAAGCTAAGTGGTTGTATGAAAATGCATATAAGTATGGTTTTATACTTAGATATCCAAAAGGCAAAGAGAATATAACTGGATATATGTATGAATCTTGGCATTATAGATATGTTGGAACTGAACATAGCAAAAACTTTGCAATGAATGATTTGACTTTAGAAGAATACTTACATTTAAATTAAGTTATAGTTTGTTAAATTTAGGTTAAAATAAAAAATAAGCTAGACTATTAATTACATAAGGTGATATAATGTAAATACAATTTAAGATAACTACTCGAAGGGGAGTAGCTTACACGAAAGTGGTAATTAATCGTCAAGACAGTAGAAATACTCGGTTAATTAGCAAGGAATTCCTTGATAGCAAGACCTTCAAAATAAGCATTAAGTATGTTTGTTTTGGGGTCTTTTTTTATTAAAGGAATTTTTATTTAAAAAAATTTAAATTTCAAGTATACATAAGAGCCCCCAAACATAAAATAAATTTATTAAAGAGGAGGGCAACAAATGTCTTACAAAAGTACTTATCAAGAAGTAATTAAAAATTTAGACTCAAGCTTATCTGGTTTGAGCAAAGAAAAAGCAGAAGAGCTGTTAGAAAAAAATGGAGCTAATGAATTAAAAGAAGCAGATAAAGTTCCTACGTATAAGCTTTTCTTAGAAAGTTTTAAAGACCCACTAGTAATAATTCTATTAATAGCTGCTTTAGTACAAATATTTTTAGGTGAAACTGTAGAGTCTATAATAATTTTTGCAGTTATTATTATAAACTCAGTTTTAGGTGTCGTACAAACGAAAAAAGCAGAAAGTTCATTAGAAAGTTTGAAAAATTTATCTGCACCAAATGCAAAAGTAATAAGAGACAATAAAAAAATGACAATTCCAGCAAAAGATTTAGTAGTTGGAGATATTGTATTCTTAGAAGCTGGCGATTACATACCAGCAGATGGAAGACTTATGGAAGCACAATCTCTAAAGGTGGTAGAAGGTATGTTAACTGGAGAATCAGAGCCAGTTTTAAAGCATACAGAGCAAATAAGTGAAGATGTAAGCTTAGGCGACCAGAAAAATATGGTATTTAGTGGTGCTGTAGTTGTTTACGGTAGAGGTTCTTTTGTAGTAACTGGAACAGGTATGAATACTGAAATGGGTAAAATAGCTGGTCTTTTGGAAAGTGCTGAAAATAAACTTACACCATTACAACAAAAAATAGAAGACTTTAGTAAAAAACTTGGTGTAGGTATTGTAATACTTGCTCTTTTAATATTTATAATTCAAGTGGCAAGAAATTACTTTATGGCTGGAAATGGTGAAATGACACAGATAATTCTCGATTCATTCATGTTCTCTGTAGCCGTGGCAGTAGCAGCTATACCAGAAGCTTTATCATCGATAGTAACTATCGTATTAGCTGTTGGAACAAACAGCATGGCAAAAAAACAAGCTATAATAAGAAAATTACCAGCAGTAGAAACTTTAGGTTCAACAAGTGTTATATGTACTGATAAAACAGGTACTCTTACGCAAAATAAAATGACAGTTGTTGATTATTACATGTATGGAACTAATAATGATGAGTTAAATAAAGAAAAGGTAAACTATTCTTATCATGCTAAATTATTGACTATGGTTTCCACACTTTGTAATGATTCTCATATAACTAGTGATGGTAAAGAAGTTGGTGACCCAACAGAAGTAGCATTGATAAATTATTCAAGTAAAAATGATTTAGATTATGATAAATTAAGAAGTAAGTATGTTAGAATCAATGAAATTCCATTTGACTCAGATAGAAAGCTTATGTCTACTGTAAATAGCATATATGGAGATTATATAATGTTTACAAAGGGTGCACCAGATATTGTATTTAGTAGATGTAAATATGCTTTAAAAAATGGTTCAAAAGTAGATATAACAGATGAGATAATAGAAGAATATAAGCATAAAAATGAAGAATTTTCAAATAGAGCACTTAGAGTATTAGCTTTCGCAATAAAAGATGTTCCAGAAGAAGGCTTTACACCTTCAATTGATGATGAACATGATATGACATTGGTTGGAATAATGGCAATGATAGACCCACCAAGAGAAGAAGTGATGGATGCTGTAAAAGAAGCAAAGAGTGCTGGGATAAAAACTGTTATGATAACTGGTGACCATAAAACAACAGCAGCGGCAATTGCAAAAGAAATTGGTATAATGGAAGATGGGGACTTAGCTCTTACTGGAAAAGAACTTGATGCTTTGAGTGAAGAAGAATTATATGAAAAATTGGAAAATATAAGTGTGTATGCCAGAGTATCACCAGAAAATAAAATTCGTATAGTAAAAGCGTGGCAACATAAAAACAATATAACTGCTATGACTGGTGATGGTGTAAATGATGCACCAGCATTGAAACAAGCAGATATAGGTATAGGTATGGGAAGTGGTACTGATGTAGCAAAAGATGCCTCTGCCATGGTATTAGTTGATGATAACTTTGCAAGTATAGTAAATGCTGTTGAGGTTGGTAGAACAGTATACAGCAATATAATAAAAGCAATTACTTATTTATTTGCAGGAAACTTAGGAGCTATAGTAGCTATATTGTTTGCAGTATTTGCAGGTTGGTCGAATCCATTTACAGCTTTACAACTTTTATTTATAAACTTAGTAAATGACTCTTTACCAGCAATTGCGTTGGGGTTTGAAAGGTCAGAAAAAAATATAATGGATAAACCTCCTAGACATCCAGATGAAAGTATACTAGCAGGAGGGACATTGAAGGCAGTAGCTATAAGAGGTTGTATAATAGGTGTAGTTACAATTATTGCACAGTATATAGGATTACAAGTATCTCCAGAACTTGGAGTAGCTATGGCATTCTCAACATTGATATTAGCTAGAATAATGCAGACATTACCTGCACGTTCTAATAATCAAACCGTAATAAAATTAGGTTTTTTTAGTAATAAGTATGTTATAGGAGCAGTTGTAATTTGTTTTGGGCTTTACTCTTTAACGCTAATACCAGTATTAAGAGGCATATTCTCTATACCAGAAGTGTTTGGACTATATCAATTAGGAATTTGTCTAGGTCTAGCATTGATTTCATCAATACTAATGGAGCTTAATAAGTTAATTAACAGAAATACAGTAAAATAATTTAAAAATTAAAGGGGCATATTGATTTTAACAATATGCCCCTTATATAATTTACTCTATATTATCGATTATTTGGAACGCTTTTACAACTTCAGGAAGTTCCTTTTCTTCTGGCATTCTAAATCTTATAAAATTTTTATCAAGTCCAGTGAAGTCACTACCAGATATAACTCTTATTTTTAACTTTGCAAATTCTTGTTGTAAATCTATGTCTTTGTTTTTATGTTCAACTGTCATTATTGATACAGTATCATTAGTTTCAGCTATATTAAGATTTTTCCAAGGAATTAATAATTGATTTTTTATAGCTTGTGTTTTTTCCTTTAATTCTTCTATAAATTGAACATCATCTAGTAAATTGGCTGCAATACTACGAGATATTTCAGATACTTCGTAAGGAGTAGAAATCTTTTTAATAGGGTCAACAAGTTCTTTTGGAAGAACTGCATATCCTGCTCTTAGTCCTGCTAAACCAAAACCTTTTGAAAATGTTTTTAAGACAATTACATTATCATAAGTATTTAGAAGTTTTACAGCTGAATTTTCTTTTGGCATGTATTCACCATAAGCTTCATCTACCATAACTGCGATATTATATTTAGATGCTTCTTTTACTATATTTTCGATTGATGATAAAGGTATAATTTGTCCTGTAGGATTATTTGGATTGTCTATGTAAATTACTTTATATTCTGGATTTATTTTTTCAATAAATTCTTTTTCATTAAATTTGAAATTATCCTCTTTCTTTAAAAGAACATAATCATAAGTAGCACCATGCATTTTTATATCTGTTTCATATTCAGAGAACTGAGGAGAATATCCTAAAACCTTATCTCCTTTTTCAATAAATAGTCTATTTAAAAGGTAAATAACATGTATAGAACCATCTGCTAAACAGATTCTATCAATATCTAATGTTATAAAGTCTTTCCAATAATCAACTATATTGTCTTTTAAGGCAATTGAATGAGGGTATCCTCTTATCATATCAAATTCTAAAGCATTAAAAGCTTCTACAGCTTTATTTGAGTAAGAAACTGTATTTATACCTTCACCACAGTCTATCTCAAATACATCTTCTGAATGCCCAGATTCTATTGCATAACTTTTTTTCAACTGCATTTCAATAGCTTTGTTAATTTTTAATTTCATAGTTCATCACTCCTTATTTAGTCAATAATAAATGTTACAAAAGTCGCTAGATTTAAAATATTTTGAAAATATATAATAGTAAAAAATGAATATAAATATTATAATAGCTCACTTTATTTAATATGATTATATATCATATATTGTAAAATTTCTAGCATTATAAGACTATAAATTGAAAATATTCAGAAAAATACTACAAGAAACGATTTATTTTTCTCTTAAAAGGGGTTAAATGAATGTTATTAATTTTGTAAATTGAAATAGTTTAAGTAGAAAGTTATGATATAATTTAATAAGGGTAATTCTTTAGATTATATTAAGGAAATAGAGGTATACAATAAAAAGTTATGGAGTTGGATTATGGGATATAAATTAATTGTAACAGATATGGATGGAACTTTATTAGGAAATAATCATAAAGTTACAGATGAAAATAAAACTGCACTACAAGAAGTTATAGAGAGTGGTATTAATGTAACTTTAGCAACAGGAAGAGCCTTCGATTCAGCTAAATGCAATGTAGATTTTCTTAAAGAAGATATGCCAATAATAGCTTGTAATGGTTCATTGATAAGAGAGCAAAATGGAAATATAATATATTCAAATAAAATTGACACAACAACGTGTTTAAATATATTAGATGTATTGGACAAATACGATATTTACTATCAGTGTAATAGTATAGATTCCATGCTTTCAAGAAAAATAGAGGGACGTGAGGACAAGTTAAGTATATTTTTAGGTAATGAGACAAAAGTAATTGTAAAAGACGATTTAAGAGAAGAAATCTTAAAAAATGATATACTAAAATTTGTAATCATAGAAGAAAAAAATCCGTCTATTTTAGATGATATAAGAAAAGAATTGATAAAGGTTCAAGGTATAAAGATAACTTCTTCATGGCCAAACAATATTGAAGTTATGAATGAAGGTGTTGATAAAGGCAATGCAGTTAAATTTTTAGCTGAAAAGATGAATATAGATAGAGAAGATATAATTGCATTTGGAGATAATTATAATGATATAGAGATGATAAAATTTGCTGGTCTTGGAATAGCTATGGGAAATGCAGAAGAATTAATTAAACAAGAAGCTGATTATGTTACAGATACCAATCAAGATAGTGGAGTTGCAAAGGCAATTTATAAATTCTTAGAGTTAAAAAAAACACTTAACTCTTAAAAAATGTATATACAGGAAAAAAGAGGTTGACTATTTTATTGATAGTAATTATAATACAAATAGATAAAACATAAAAAACTTAGATTCAGTGAAGAAGAGAGTAGGTATAAAGAAAATCTCAGCGAGTTAGGAATGGTGTGAGCCTAATGATAACACTTTATATTGAAAAGAGCTTTGGAGAATACTACTTGAAATTTAGTATGGTAGTAGGTAATCTCGCCTTAAGAGAATAGAGTGGGTAAACTTTGTTTATCAACTAGAGTGGTAACACGGAATATTTCGTCTCTTGGTCTTTTTGACCAAGAGATTTTTTAATTTTAACTTAGATGTAAATATTATAATTAAAATAAAAAAATTTAAAATATGAGGTGAAAGGTATGAAATTATGGGGTGGACGCTTTAGAAAAGCGGAAAATCAACTTATGGAAGAATTTAATAAATCTTTTGGTTATGATTGTGTACTGTACAAAAAGGATATTGAAGGAAGTATAGCACATGTTCATATGCAAGTAAAATGTGGTCTTTTAACAGAGGAAGAAGGAAAGACTATAACAGAAGGCTTAAAAGGAATCTTTGAAGATATAGAAAATGGAAAGTTAGCATTAGATGGAGAATATGAAGATATACATAGTTTTACTGAGATAAATTTAATTCAAAGAATTGGCGATGTTGGTAAGAAACTTCATACAGCACGTAGTAGAAATGACCAAGTTGCAGTTGATATGAGATTGTATGCTAAAGAAAAGGCAAATGATTTGGTAGATTTAATATCTGAATTTAAAGCAACTATAAAAGATGTTGCTGATAAAAATCCAGTGATGATGCCAGGTTATACTCATCTTCAAAGAGCACAAGTAGTAACATTTAAACATCATTTGATGGCGTATTATAGTATGTTTGATAGAGATGAGAAAAGAATAAAAAATGCTATAGAAATATTAGATGAATCACCTTTAGGTTGTGGAGCTTTGGCAGGAACTACACACGATATAGATAGAAATATAACTTGTGAACAATTAGGATTTAAAAAAGTAGTAGATAATTTTATGGATGGAGTAAGTGATAGAGATTATTTATTAGAGTTAATGAGTGATTTTTCAATTATAATGATGCACTTAAGTAGATTAAGTGAAGAGTTGATACTTTGGAGTTCTCAAGAATTTGGCTTTGTTGAGATAGATGATTTATATACTACAGGAAGTAGTATAATGCCTCAAAAGAAAAATCCTGATGGAGCGGAACTTATAAGAGGAAAGACTGGAAGAGTATATGGAAATCTGTTTGGTCTTTTTACAGTAATGAAGGGTATACCATTAGCATATAATAAAGATATGCAAGAAGATAAAGAAGGTTTTTTTGATAGTGTACATACTATTGAAATGTGCATACAGATAATGGATAGAATGATAGCTACATTAAAAGTAAATGAAGACAAAATGAAACAAGCAGTAAAGAATGGATTTTTAAATGCAACAGAAGTTGCTGACTACTTGGTTAAAAATAATGTTGCCTTTAGAGATGCACATGGAATAGTAGGAAGTATCGTTATATATTGTGAAGACAATAAAAAGGCAATAGAAGATTTAACATTAGAAGAATTACATAAGTTTTCAGATGCATTTAAGGAAGACATTTATGACTTTATCGACTATGAGAGTATATTAAATAAAGGAATAAAAAAGAATTTAAAATAATATATTAAATTTCAAAAAGCTGTAAATTTGGGTGATGACATTCAAATCTACAGCTTTTTTTATTTAAAAATTTATTGTATATAAAAGTAGTAAGTTTAAAAAGAGTAAAATTGGAAATAAATATAAGCAAAAAAATTATTATTAAAATGATAATTAATATCAATAAGTATTGACAAATTTATTTCAAGATACTATTATATATAATATAAATAATAATGAAAATCAATATCAAATAAATAGGAGGAAATCTAATGAACTTATTAGTGATTGGTGGTCATGAAAGAATGGAAAAAGATTATATGGTTATGGCCAAGAAAAAAGGTTATAAGACAAAGGTATATACGACTATGTCTTCTAAATTAAATAATTCTATAGGAAAACCAGATGCAGTTGTTATACTCACATCAACAGTTTCACATAAGATGTCTAGAACGGTTGAGTCTCAAGCTAAAAAACAAGATATATTAATTGTAAGACATAAGAATAGTAGTAAGGTAGCATTTAATGAATGTCTAGATATGGTCGATGAATGTCTTGGAAATTGTTCAAAATGTAAACTTAATGATAAACAAAAACAGAAAAATACATAAATTTAAATTAAAGGTACTGTCATAGTATTTTATATTTAATAATCTTGAGAGCTTGTCTCAATAAATTAAATACATATTACTATAACAGTACCTATTTTATAAGAAGAAACAGATTTAATTTTTTTCTTATAATTACTATTTTTTCATATTTCTTTTGGATTTTTTTCTGTTATTTTTTTTATTTTTCTTCTTGATGATTGAAGCTATTATAAATAAAATTAAAAGTATTAAAATTCCTGCAACAATCTTAATTAAAGTCATTAAAGTATCATTACTAGTTATAAATGGAATACTACTATCAAGGTTGTTTTTTGCAACTAGGTCTATACTATTTTCTAGCTTATCACCATTGTATATATTTAAAGTACCAACCTTAGCTCCTTTTTTTATAGGTAAATCAATTTTGTTTAGTTCTGTTTTAACATCATAGTTACTTTGAGATTCATTTTTTCCTAAAAATATCTTATAACTATTTTTTGGTTCATAAACTAATTCATGCTGTTTTGTAAATAATACTTTTTTAGTATCAGCATATTTTTCCTTATCAACAATAGTGGCACACTTAAAATTATCAAATCCATAATCAATCAAGATTCGTGAGTCTAAATATAAATCGGCATTAGTTGAGTTAAATACAGCAGAGATAACTCTTCTTTCATCTTTTACAGCACTAGATAAAAGACATTTACCAGCAGCATCAGTAAATCCAGTTTTTATACCATCAACTATATCATATTTTATATCTATAGGTTGACCTTTATATGTAATCTTAGTATGTGATGTCAAAAACTTATTAGTGTTTACAAAATATCTTTCATAAGGGTATGCTTTTGTAGCCTCAAATTTAAGTGATTTAGTCTTTACAATTTGTCTAAAAATATCATTATGCATGGCTTCTCTAGCTATAAGAGCCATATCATGAGCTGTAGTGTAGTGATTAGGGTCAGGCAATCCATGAGGATTATTAAAGTGAGTATTATTAGCTCCAATTTTTTTTGCCTCAGAATTCATAAGGTCAACGAATTTTTGTACATCTCCACCACCCACATATCTAGCTAATACAAAAGCGGCATCATTAGCAGAATGAACTAAAAGAGCATTTAGTAACTCTCTTACAGTAAAGGATTCTCCTTCTTTTAGATACATACTAGAACCATCTATTTGAGGTAGATTTTTAATCTCTATTACTTGATTTAAATCTTTAACCTTTTTTAGAACTATGCAAGCTGTCCATGCTTTAGTTGTTGAAGCTGGATAAAGTTTGGAATCTCCATCTTTATTGTATAATATTTTTCCAGTTTCATAGTCCATTAAAACTGCATGTTTGGCAACTATAGCTGGTTCATCATCTGCAAAAGAGATATTAGAACTTCCTAAAAATGAAGTGAATATCAATAAACAGATTAATAAAAGTGATAAATTTCTTTTCATTGTGAACCTCCAAATTTTAAATTCATCTTTTAGTATAGCATATATTTGTCAATAATTAAAAGAAAGGAGTGGTTAATATATGAAAAAAAAGGTAAAATTTATTTCATTTTTTGTTTTCTGTTTTTTAATATTATCTTCAGTAATCGTTTATAAATCGAATATTTTTAACGATAATATTTATGTTGTAAGTAAAAAAAATTCAATTAATGAAAAAAAACATAATGTAGACAACTCAATTAAAACTGAAGAGGATGGTCACAATAAAGTAGTCAAAGACATAGATAAAAGTGTTCAAAATAAAAAAATAACTATATACATAAGTGGAGCAGTAAATAGACCAGGGATTGTAACCATAGAAACAGATAAGAGACTTTATGATGCTGTAGAATTATTAGGAGGAACAACAAGTGAAGCCGATTTAAATGGAGTTAATTTATCTATAAAGCTAGAAGATGAGCAACATTACATAATACCTAAAATAGGGGAGATGGTATCTGTGACAAGTAATAATGATTCCAATGAACCAAATCAAAACGACGAATTAAAAAAAGAATCTAAAACCAAAAATAATAAAAATGCATCTAAAGAAGAAAAAACAAACATAAATGTAGCAACAATAGAAGAACTAGATTCTCTTCCTGGAGTTGGAGAAGCTACTGCTAATAAAATTTTGCAGTATAGAGAAGAAAATGGACAATTTAATTCAATCGAGGACATAAAAAATGTAAATGGTATTGGAGATAAAAAATATGAAAATATAAAAGATTTAATTTGTGTAGACTAAAATATAATACAAAACTTACTTATAGATATGGTATTATAAATATGTATGTATATGTGTGTATATGTGGAAATTTAGTAAAGGAGGCACTTTTATGAAAAAAGAACAAAAAAAACTTACAGAGATGACAACAGCAGGTGGTTGAGCCGCTAAAATAGGGCCAGAGGTTCTGGCATCAGTTTTATCTCAATTACCTAAAAATGATAATATAGAAAACCTATTAGTAGGATTAGATACAGCGGATGATGCTGCTGTTTATAAATTAAATGATGATATGGCACTTATTCAGACCTTGGATTTCTTTACACCAATGGTGGATGACCCGTATGTATTTGGACAAATTGCCGCATCAAATTCTCTATCAGATGTATATGCTATGGGAGGCAAACCTTTGGTTGCAATGAATATTGTTTGTTTCCCATCATGCCATGATATGGATGTGCTTGCAGAAATATTAAAAGGTGGATTTGATAAAGTAAAAGAAAGTGGAGCACTTTTAGTTGGAGGACATACTGTAGATGACAAGGAGCCTAAGTATGGTCTTTCAGTTTCTGGAATTATAAATCCAGATAAAGTTTTGTCAAATGCTACTGCAAAGCCTGGCGATAAGTTAATTATAACGAAACCAATTGGAGTAGGTGTATTAAATACTGCTATGAAAGAAGGTATGGTAGAACAACACATAGCAGATAAAGTAGTAGAAATAATGATACATTTAAATAAATACGCAGCAATGAGTTTTGATAAATTTGATGTAAATTCAGTTACAGATATAACAGGGTTTGGTTTACTTGGTCATACCTTAGAAATGGCTAAAGCTTCTGAAGTAAGTATTGAAATTGAATCAAACCATGTACCAATTATTGAAGGTGCAATAGAAATGGCACAAATGGGAATTATACCTGCTGGCATGTACAAAAACATGCATTATGTATCTAAAGATGTAGAAGTTGTAGGTGATGTGGAAGTAGCAGTTCAAGATATTTTATACGACCCACAAACATCAGGAGGATTATTAATGTCTGTAAAAGAAGAACTTGCAGAGGAACTTGTGAAAGATATGAAATTAAATGGAGCGATAGAAGCAAAAATTATAGGTTCTGTAGTTCCAAAAGGGGAAAAATATATTACCGTTTTATAAAATATTATAGAGAAAGAGTGATTGTTTTGAGCAAAAGAGAATTATTTGCAATGTTACCTTCAGTTGATGAAGTATTAAGTGATAATAGAATTGTAGAAATAATAAATGAATATCCAAGAAGCTTAGTTTTAGAATCTGTTAGAGAAGTAATCGATTTTAAAAGACAGTTTATATTAAGATTGAAAGAAGATGCGTCAAATTCTGTAACAATAGAGTTTGATGAAATAATAGAATCTGCGATAGACAGAGTTAAATTAAATTATTCACTATCATTAAAAAAGGTTATAAATGCAACTGGTACAGTTGTTCACACAAATTTAGGGAGGTCTTTGCTTAGTGAAGATATAAAAGATGAACTATGGTGTGCCGCTTCAAGATATTCAAACTTAGAATATGATTTGGACAATGGAGAAAGGGGTTCAAGATATTCTCATTTAACTAGCACAATAAAAAGGCTTACAGGTGCAGAAGATGTACTAGTTGTAAATAATAATGCAGCAGCAGTACTTCTTGTACTTAGCACAATGGCTAAAGGAGGAGAAGCAATCGTATCTCGTGGAGAATTAGTTGAGGTAGGTGGCTCATTTAGAATTCCAAGTATAATGGCTCTTAGTGGTGCAGAACTTGTTGAAGTTGGTTCAACTAATAAAACTCATTTAAAAGATTATAAAGAGGCAATTACAGAAGATACAAATGTATTAATGAAAGTTCATACAAGTAACTATAGGATTATGGGATTCACAGAGAGTGTTTCTATAGAAGAGTTAGTTAATTTAGGTAAAAAATATAAATTACCTGTAATAGAAGACTTAGGAAGTGGAGTATTTATAGACTTATCAAAATATGGGTTATCTTATGAACCAACTGTATTAGATTCTATACGACAAGGTGCAGATGTAGTAACATTTAGTGGAGATAAGATGCTTGGAGGTCCACAAGCAGGGATTATAGTTGGCAAAAAAGAATATATAGAAAAAATGAAGAAAAATCAGCTTACTAGAGCTCTTAGAGTTGATAAACTTACAATATGTGCTCTTGAAGCAACATTGAGAATGTATTTAGATGAAACAAAGGCAATAGAAAGTATACCAACTTTAAAAATGTTAACATATAAAATAGAAGAATTAGAAGCAAAAGCAAATAGGCTATTTGAAAAAATAACTGCATTAAATTTGAATGCAATTATAAATATAGAAGATGGATTTTCACAAGTGGGAGGAGGGTCTATGCCTCTTGAAACTATAAGTACAAAGGTAGTAACAATAACTCCTGAACATATGAATGTGTCAGCTTTAGAAAAGAAGTTAAGACTTAGTGAAGCTCATATAATAGCTAGAGTATATGATAATAAATATGTATTAGATGTAAGAACTATATTTGATGATGAGTTTGATGTAATAGTTGAAGAATTAAGAAAAGCCTTTAATTAAATAAATCTGAGGTAATATTGATATTAAATTTAATTTGTAATTAGAAGTATTGAAGTTTTGATAGGGGGCAAAAAATGAAAAATGTAGTAATTGGAACAGCAGGTCATATTGACCACGGAAAAACAACTCTTATAAAAGCATTGACTGGAAGAGAAACTGATACATTAGATGAAGAAAAAAAGAGAGGTATTTCAATAAATTTAGGATTTACTTATTTTGATTTACCAAATAAGAAAAGAGCTGGTATTGTAGATGTACCAGGACATGAGAAGTTTATAAAAAACATGTTGGCTGGAGCATCTGGTCTTGATATTGTATTACTTGTTGTAGCAGCAGACGAAGGAGTTATGCCACAAACAGTTGAGCATTTGGATATTTTAAGTTTTTTAAATATAAAAAATGGAATAGTGGTTCTAACTAAGTCTGATACTGTAGACGAAGAATTTAGAGAATTGGTAAAAGAAGACATTTGTGAGAAAATAAAAGGAACTTTTCTTGAAAACGCAGAAATAATTGAAGTTGATTCTGTATCTAAAAAAGGTATAGATACCCTTATTGAAAAAATAGATAAAATGAGTGATGATATAGAGGATAAAAACGAAAATTCTCCATCGAGACTTAATATAGACAGAGTATTTTCAATAAAAGGATTTGGTACTGTAATAACAGGAACTTTAATAGAAGGAAAGATAAGTATAGAAGATGATTTGGTTATATATCCACAAGTATTAAAAACAAAGATAAGAAGTATACAAGTTCATGGAGAAAATAAAGATACAGCTTATGCAGGGCAAAGAACAGCAATCAATATATCAAATGTAAAAGTTGAAGATATAAATAGAGGAGATGTTTTGGCTGCACCAAATTCATTAGAAGAATCAATGATGCTAGATGTGAAATTATCACTGGTAAATCATTTAGACAAAGGGTTAAAACATTGGGATAGATTAAGACTGTATCATGGCACTAGAGAAATACTTTGTAGAGCAGTTCCATTAGATAAAGAGTTAAT
The DNA here is from genome assembly GCF_045899875.1 of Clostridioides sp. GD02377. Taxonomy (NCBI): domain Bacteria; kingdom Bacillati; phylum Bacillota; class Clostridia; order Peptostreptococcales; family Peptostreptococcaceae; genus Clostridioides; species Clostridioides sp. GD02377. The sequence continues at coordinate 145,139 of NZ_JBJODA010000003.1, read as the reverse complement.
CGAAAGTGGAGAGAGTGGTTATGTTCAGTTAAGGCTTGAGGAAAGTATAGTGTCCAAAAAAGGTGACACCTTTGTAGTTAGACGATATTCTCCAATGGAAACTATTGGTGGAGGTGTAATAATCGACCCATCTCCTAAAAAACATAAGAGATTTGATGAAAAGGTTATAGAAGCATTAAAAATAAAAGAAAAAGGCGAACTTAAAGATATAATAGAAGAATACTTAAAAAGAAACCTAAAAAATTATCCAAATATAAAAGAAATAATGAGTTATAGTGGTGCCCATGAAGAACATGTAAAAAAAGCTCTTGAAACACTTATATCGGAAAGTAAAGTATTTATTATAGGTAATATGTATATGCATATAAATCAATATAATAAATTAAAAGAAAATATAGTAAATCTTTTAAATGAATACCATAAGAAATATAGATTGAGAAAAGGAATATTAAAAGAAGAAGTAAGGTCTAAAATAGAAAGTAATTTTAAGACTAGAGAAATGGATATTTTGTTAGAAAGATTATCTACAGAAAATATCATAAAAATAGAAAATAATATAGTATCCCTATTTGATTTTGAGGTTGTTTTAAATGACAAACAAAAAGAAATAGCAAAAAAGATAGAAAAAAGATTAAAATCATGTGGAGTTTCTTCGATATTGACAATAGATGAAGTTTCTGAAGGAAATAATAACTATGCTGAAGTATTAGAGTCAATGATAGGTAATAAGGTAGAGAAATTAGATGATTTGTATATAATGGACAAAGGTATTTATGAAAATGCAAAGGATACCTTAATAAATTATATAAAAGAGAATAAAGAAATAACACTAGGAGAATACAGAGATTTGATTGATTCTAGTAGAAAAAATTGTATGATTATACTGGAAAACTTCGATAGAAACAAGATAACTAAGAGAGTAGAAAACAAAAGAATTTTGTTTTAGCGGAAAATGTCTGTTTTTGCTTTGAGGTATAAAGAAGGAATTATAATGTCGAGTATCGTATAAATTAATTAGTATAAAATATTAATTAAGAGGAAGTGTAAAGTATTGAAGAATATAATACCTGATGTAAATCCAGATATAAAAGAAAGAGAAGACATGAGCCTTTTATTTATAATAATGGGCTCAGTACTTTTATTATTTATTATAAAAGATATAGATAAATATGAAACTTTATTACATGCAATATATGCTACATTTTTAATAGCTACAGGAATGGTTATATTTAATACAACTAAGTTTAAAGTAGATTCATTTTCTACATTTTTAGGATTAATTTTTATAGCTACTGGGGCATTAGAATGTGTATATTTATTTAATTGCTTGGGAATTAGAACAGAGTCTGTGATTGAGACTAATATCACAATATCAGCAATAACCGACTTATTTCCTATACTTGGTGTATACTTAAGTTTTAAATTTGTTAGGGATAATAAACAAATCAACTCTAGTGTAGTTTTATTCATAGCAAGTGTTACTTTAACTGTAGCATCTTTATTCATAATATCTAGAATGTTTAATTATCTAGAAAATGATGCATTACAATATGCTTTAGGAGTTATAACATCTGTATTCATGATAATTACTGCTATTGTAAGTGGCATTGAATTAAACTCAAGTTCAAATGAAAGCAAATGGGAATACAATGAAAAAAAGTTTTTTAATAGAATAATAATAATAATAATCTTATCAAGGGCTCCAAATTTATTACATATGGTGATTGCTGATAGGCATATAGAGGAGATATTATCTCAGATAATAATAAATGTAGCCTTATATTATTTATATAATTACATAGTATCTAAGAATATTAAGAAAACAGCATTAGAATTGCATGATACAAATGAAGAGTTAACAATAAAAACGGAGAGCTTAAAAGAAAAAAACAAAAAACTAATTTATGAAACAGAAAAGATAGAGGAGCTTAAAGGGATACTTATAAAAAGAGAATCTAGACTCCAATCTACTTTGGATGTTGCAGTAAATAGCATAGTTGTGTTTAGTAAAGATGGAGTAATTACATATGCAAACAAGAGTTTTAGAAATATTTTTGGAGATTATAAAGAACAGGATAAATTAGGCGATAAAATAAAAAATTTCAACGATTTAATAGATAGTATTCATTCTGTATTTGACAATGAAAAGAATGTGGAAAAGTTTATTAATACTAGTGATAATAAGGTTTATCAAGCTATATTTGCTCCTTTAATTATTACTTCACAAATAGAAGGGGTATTATGTGTATTAAAAGATAAGACCAAGAAAAAGGAATATGAACGTAAACTTATTGAAGCCAATAAGAGAAGTAGAGATTTTTTAGAAAGTGTTGGAGATGGTATAGTAGTACTCGAAGGTAGTAACAAAATATATGTGAATAATGCATGTAGAGAAATTTTTAAAAATAATTTGGAAAGTATTGATTTTTCTTCAATATGTAAAGGCAAAGAAAGTGCAGAAAAAAGGTATTTAATAAATGGTGAGGTAAAGTATGTTGAAATGAGTTTTTCTCAGTATACTAATGCAGGTTCAGATAAAACTATTATTGTGATACGTGATACTACTTCTCGAAAAATATCTCAAATAAAACTTGAAGAAAGTCAATCATCTTATTCAAGATTTATAGATATATTACCTGATGGGATATGTTTACTAAAAGATGACTTGAGTGTAAACTATGCAAATAAGTCATTTTTAGATATGTTAGCTTTTACAAATATAGATGATATAAAAGATTCTAACATTAGGCTATTAATGAATGCAAATACTGAAGAAAAAATGAAATTTACTGATAATATGTCTAAGGTTTTAAATGAGAATAGGAGTATATCTTTACTAGAGTATGAGTTGATAAATAGTTATGATGATATAGTGGAAGTAGAATTAAGTGCATTACCTTTTGCTATATATAATACTAGATACATAATGCTCATTATAAAAGATTTGGCACATAAAAAATATTCAGAACAAGCAGAAAAAGAACTGCTTGAAAGATTTAAAACAGATAAAATAAAAACTGAGTTTTTTGCAAATATGTCTCATGAGTTAAAAACTCCACTAAATGTTATATCAAGTTCAAATCAATTAGTAGACTCTTTCTATAGAAGTGAGAAAATAAAAGATTACAACAATAATATTAAATCTCATGTAGATTTAGTGAGACAAAGCTCTTATAGGCTTCAAAGACTAATAAATAATATTATAGATTTAACAAAGATGGAGTCTGGATTCTATACATTAAAACTTGCAAAATACAATATTGTATCTGTAATAGAAGACCTATTTATGAATATAGAAGAGTATACAAGTAGAAAAGATATAAAGATTCTGTTTGATACAGAACTTGAAGAAATTAATGTCTATATAGACAAGGTTGAAATTGAGAGAATTATACTGAATCTATTGTCAAACTGCATTAAGTTTACTGACAATGGAGGATGGATATATGTAAATATTTATTATAAAATAGATAAAGTAATCATAAGTGTAAAGGATACAGGAGTTGGAATCCCTCAAGATAAACTAGAATTGATTTTTGAAGAATTTTCACAAGTTGATAAGACTTTATCTAGAAATACTGAAGGAAGTGGAATAGGGCTTGCTATAGTTAAGAATCTAGTAAGTCTTCATGGTGGAGATATAGAAGTAATAAGTGAAGTAAACAAAGGAACAGAATTCTTGATTTCACTTCCAATGAAGAGTTTTAATAGTGAACATTATACAGAAGACAAGAGAATATATAATATTGAAGAAAAAATAAAAATAGAATTTTCTGATATATATTATTAAAGACTCTTATAAGCAAATTCTAAATCAAAATACTATATGTTTTAGTAAGTATTTTATAAAAAATAGGCTATCATAAATTAAGCTATTATGATAGCCTATTTTTAGTTATATTTTGTATCTAAATATGAGAGCATATAATCTCCAAATTACCTTCAAAGCTAAAATCTCCAAAGTTATTTGGTAATATAAAATGCATACCCTTTTTTAAATCATATTCTACCGAATTGTGTATTAGTTTTCCATTACCTTCCAATACACTATATAAGGAAAAAGGTGTATCGTGTGTAAAATTACATTTTCCAAAGATATCTAATTTATAAACGCTAAAAAATTCATTTGATACAAATGTTGTACATTTAAAGTCTGATGTTGATACAGTTTTATAATCAGTATCAAGATTTATATGAGGAACATTCGTAACATCTATGGATTTTTGAACATGAAGTTCACGTTTGTTGCCTGAATTATCAGTTCTATCATAATCATATACTCTATAAGTAGTGTCTGAATTTTGTTGAGTTTCTAAAATTAATGTACCTTTGCATATGGCATGTATAGTACCACTAGGAACGTAGAAAAAATCTCCTTTTTTTATATTAACTTTTCTAAGTAGTTTGTCCCATTCATTATTCTTTATCATATCTACAAATTCTTTATGAGATTTTGCATTATGACCTATTATAATTTCTGCATCATCAGAACAATCTATTACATACCAACACTCTGTTTTTCCTAATTCTCCACCTTCATTTTTCTTTGCATATTCATCATTTGGATGAACTTGAACGGATAAATTATCATTTGCATCTAATATTTTTGTAAGCAAAGGAAATTTATCTCCAAGTGTATTTCCAAATAATTCTCTGTTTTTGTCCCACAATTCAGATAGACTTTTGCCTTTGTATTCTCCATTTTCTATTAAGCAATCTCCATTTTTATGAGAACTTATAGCCCAACATTCACCAGTTGTTGGCGAAGTTATTTCATAATTAAATTTATCTTTAAGTGCAGTACCACCCCATATTCTATCCATAAAAATAGGTTTTAAAAATAATGGTTCCATAATTTTGTTCCTCCTATGATATTAAATTTATCCTACAAATAATTATATATAAATAGATTATAAAATCAATAGTAAAAAAGTTTTGTCCCTTGAAATGACATAAAGTATAAGGAGTTATCAAATAAGATAAACTATGATATATAATATAAAGTTCTAAATTGGAGTGATAATTATGGAATTATTTAAAGAAGAAAGTAAAAAGTATGAAAAAGAATTTTTAAAACTGTTGAAAGAATGGGTGAGCATACCGTCATTTTATGATGACAAAACTGTATCTGAAGATATGCCTTTTGGAAAAGGAGTTTATGATGCATTAAATTGGTTTGAAAATCTAGGTAGAGAAAACAATTTCAAGGTCAAAAATATAGATAATCATGCTGTTCAAATTGAATATGGAGATGGAAAAGAATTTGTAGATATATTTGGACACTGTGATGTTGTAAATCCAGGAGAAGGATGGGATAGTGAGCCATTTAAATTAAATATTATAGGAGATAAATTGGTTGCTAGAGGGGTATCAGATAATAAAGGCCCTATGATAGTAAATTTTTTAGCATTAAAAATGATAAAAAATCTAAATATTGATTTAAAAAGAAAGGTTAGATTAATTGCTGGGGGAAATGAAGAAAGTGGATTTAGATGTATAAAGCATTATTATAGCAAAGAGCCTTATGGTATATGTGGATTTACTCCAGATGCTAAGTTTCCTGTACTAAATGGAGAAAAAGGTGGGGCAACAATAAAGTTAATTTCAGAGATAGAAGATAAGTCTTTATACATAAGTGGCGGAATAGAGTTTAACACAATACCAGATAAAGTATATATAAAAAATATGAAAAATTTGGGTAAAGATAATATATGCTGTGATTTTAATAATACTTCAATAAGTTATAATAATGGAAATCATGTTATACATGGCAAAGGTGGACATTCATCTAAGCCTGAGAAAGCAATCAATCCTATACTAGGTGCAATTAAATTTTTATCAGAAAATATTGATGAAGATTGGACAAAAAGTTTAGATAAGTTAATAAATCAAGATAATACAGATGGAAGATTATTTGGTTTAGATATTGAAGGAAAATGTGGAGTTTTATCGATGGTTCCAACAATAATAAACATAATAGATGGAAAGTTAGAATTAGTTTTAAGTGTCAGATATCCAGAAGTATTAACAGTTGAGGAAATAATAAAAAAATTTAATTTGTATATGAAGACAAATAATATTAATAAATTCGAGATTATTGGGGTAAATTTAAAGCAAGCAAATTATATAGATAGAAATTCAAAGATTGTAAAAACTTTGCATGATATATATACAAAGTACTCTGGAGATTTAAAAAATGATGTTAGGGTAACTAGTGCAGGAAGTTATGCTTCTGAAATGAATAATTCAGTAATATTTGGTTGTGAATTTCCTGATGGTAGTTTTGGAAATGTCCATAGTGCAAATGAATTTGCTAGCTTAGATAGATTTATAACTTCAATAGCCATATATGCAGAGGCGATAGTTGAATTATGCAATAATATATAAATACAAAATGTCCCTTATATAGACATATTATATATACAATTAAAATTTTACTTGATATATAATTGAAATCAAAGAGAAGGTGATACAATGATAACTAAGAAACATGCAGTAATAGTAAAAAGTTTAAGCAATAAAGACGGATATATGACATCAAATGAATTAGCTATCAAATTGGATGTGTCTACAAAAACTATTAAAAGATATATAGCAGATTTAAATAGTATTTTAAGCAAGTATGATTTGGTAATAGATTCTTCTAGAGGTATAGGATATAAGCTAAGTGGCTCTAAAAGCAATATAGCAAGAGCTGTTAAAGAAGCAAATAAATATATTGATGGTTTTTTAGATGACTCTGAAGAATCAAGAATGTCAAATATAATATGTATGCTTATTAATAGAAATTATATGAGTATAGAAGCAATGGCAGAAGAATTAAATCTAAGTATAGCTGCTATAAACAAATTGTCCACTAAGCTTAAAAGAAAACTTGAAAAGTATGACTTAGTTATAAAATCTAAACCTTACTATGGAAGCTATATACATGGTGAAGAAATTAATATAAGACAATTGATTACTGACTATGCAATAAAACTGGATGAAAAAAGTAAAATCAAGGTGCTTTTAGATGACATTAGTGAAAACGATATACACTGTATAGAAAGTATTTTAGAAAAACATTTAAGAGAGAAAGATACAATAATTTCAGATAAAGATTTTAATCTTCTGCTTTCAAAGATAATTGTTTCTGTGTTTAGAAGTAAGAGAGGACATAGTAACAATATAAATCTAATAGATACAAGTTATAGATTTCATAATTACTCTTTTATAGAAAGCTTAATGAAAGAAATATCTGATAAGGTTGGATTTAAACTTATTGAAGATGAAGTGATTTATATTTCAAATTACTCTGGTGTAATCGCATATAAAGGTACACAAGGAAGAAAAAATACAAGTGAAATTGAGGAACGAATAAATAATGTTATAAATAGTGCACTTCAAGATATATTACTTATTTCTGGAAGTGATTATACGAAAGATGAAGAGTTTATGGTTTCAATATCTGACCATATAAAGAGATTTTTAAATAGGGCTAAAGCTAATATAAAATCTAATAATCCTCTGCTTCATCAGATAAAAGAAAAGTTCCCAATAGCTTTTAATTTAGCTGTGTTTTTATCAAACAAACTAGAAACTGAGTTTAATTTAAAACTTGATGAAGATGAACTTGGATATATAGCTATTCATTTTGCTGCTTCAAATGAAAGAATGAAAAAAAATACTAGTAAGAAGATTTGTATAGTCTGCCATTATGGGATAGGAACAGGTCAACTTATTTCTGAAAAATTAAAGCAAAATATAAGTGACTTAAACGTTGTAGGTGTTTATCCAGTTAGATATCTTGATATGGCTATAAGCCAAGATGTTGATTTAATAGTGTCTACTGTTGAATTAAAAGGTTATGAAAAACCTGTCTTGTATATCGAAAATATATTTGATGATAGCTTAATTGAAAACGTAAATAAAGCATTTTACGAAAAAGAGGAAAGAAGAAAGATAATAAGTAATATGTTTGATGAAAAAGCTTTTTTTAGTATAAAGGCTAGTACGAAAGAAGAAGTTATACTTTCTCTTTCAAACAAACTAAAAGAAAGAGATTTTATAGAAGAAAGCTCAATAGAAAGTATAATAGATAGAGAAAATATCTCATCAACTGAGATAGGAAATCTAGTAGCAATACCTCACACAATTGTGAAGGGAGATAAAAAATCTATAATAGGAGTTGGTATACTTGAAAATCCAATAGTTTGGGATAAACAAGAAGTTCAACTAGTATTTATGGTATTTTTTAACACTAAAGAAAAACATAATTTTTCAATATTTAAATACCTTTATAATTTTATAAAAGATGAAGGTGGAGTAAGAGGAATTATTAAAATATGTGACTTTAATAAATTAATGGCACTGATAGGTAATTAAGGAGGAAATTAATAATGGAAACAAACATATTTAACACAGAATATGTATTTTTAAATGTTGATACTAAGTCTAAGGTTGAGGTTTTAAAATTTATAGCAAAAAAAGCTAAAGAATTAAACTTAACAGATGACGAAAATTTAGTATATGAAGGATTAATGGCTAGGGAAGAACAATTTACTACAAATTTAGGTGAATCTATCTCAATACCTCATACTAAAAATGATGCAATTGAAAATCCAGCAGTAGTAGTATTGAAATTTACTGATGATGTTGTTTGGAATGAAGATGAAGATAAGGTTAAATTGGCAATAAGCTTACTTATGCCAGGAAAAAGTAAAGAGAATATTCATCTTAAGTTATTATCATCTCTTTCAAGAAAATTAATAAATAAAGACTTTAAAGATTCTCTTTTAAAGAGTGATAATGTTGAAGAAATATCTAAATTAATAAATGAAGCTTTGGGTTTATAATTAAACGCTAAGGCTAAAATAAAACAAATAATTAATTGAAAAGTAGGAGGAATTTAAAATGAATAAAAAATTAGTAGCATTATGTGCTTGTCCAATGGGACTAGCTCACACTTTCATGGCAGCAGAGGCAATAGAACAAGCTGCAAAGGCACTAGGTTATGAAGCTAAAGTTGAAACTCAAGGTGCAGATGGTGTACAAAATGAGTTAACAAGAGATGATATATTAGGTGCAACTATGATAATACATGCAGTAGCAATAACTCCAGAAGGTATGGAAAGATTTGATGGTTGTGAAGTATATGAAGTTGAGTTACAAGAAGCTATAAAAAATGCAGAAGGTGTTATAAAAGAAATCGAAGAAGATTTAGGAATATAATAAATTTATTGTGGAGGAAATAGAATGGCAATTAAGAAAAAAGTTATAAACAGTTCAGGTGCTTCTACAACAGGAGGAAACAATGTAGGAAAACCTACTCCATCTAATCCAACTCAATCAAAGGGAAATGGAAAATGGAAGGAAATAAGTAAACATATAATGACAGGTATATCATATATGATACCAGTTTTAGTAATGGGTGGACTTATAGGAGCCTTATCTCAATTAATACCATATGCCATATTAGGACTTGACCCATCTGTAGGTATAGTTGATGCTATGAATTCAGGTGATTTTACAGGGTTTAAACTTACTCTTTTAAATATGGCACAATTAATGTCAAATTTCGGATTTACTTTGTTTGGATTTGCAATACCACTATTTGCAGCATTTTGTGCAAATTCTATAGGTGGAAAAACAGCTTTAATTGCAGGTTTTATAGGTGGATATATAGCTAATAAACCTGTAGGTGTGCCACAATTTGTGGATGGTCAATGGACTGAAGTTGTTCCAGTTGCATCAGGATTCTTAGGTGCGATATTAATAGCATTCATAATAGGATACTTTGTAAAATGGTTAAATAAATCTATAAAAGTTTCTCATAACTGGTTAGCTTTTAAGACAACATTTTTAATACCACTAATAGCATCATTAACTTGTATGATATTGATGATATTTATAATAACTCCAATTGGTGGTTTAATTAATGAAAGTATGAAAAACTTCTTAACAGCAGCAGGAGCAGCTGGAGAGTATGTATATGCAACAGCTTTAGCAGCAGCTACAGCATTTGACTTAGGTGGACCAATAAATAAAGCAGCAGGATTCGTTGCACTTGGTTTAACTACAGAGAATGTACTACCAATAACAGCAAGAACAATAGCTATAGTTGTTCCTCCAATTGGATTAGGATTAACAACTTTATTAGATAAAAGATTAGTAGGAAGAAGAGTATATGATAGACAATTCTATCAAGCAGGAAAGACTTCTATATTCCTATCATTTATGGGTATATCTGAGGGAGCAATACCATTTGCACTTGAAAGACCAGGTTTTGTTATACCTTTAAACATAGTGGGAAGTGTAATAGGAGCTATTACAGGTATAGTTCTAGGTGCAATTCAATGGTTCCCAGAGTCAGCTATATGGGCATGGCCTCTAGTTGATAACTTGTTTGGGTATATCATAGGTATAGCAGTTGGTGCTATATTCATAGCTGTAGGAAATATATTCTATAGAAATAAATTAATAAAAGATGGTAAACTTGTTGTGGATTATATAGACTAACATTTAAGTTTATTTATGATAACTTTGGCTGGTAATATTGTTTTAATTAATATTACCAGCCTTACCTATATATTAATTAAAGGTGGTGGATAAAAAATATGAGTAAAATAGAAAAAATAAGAAAGTATTTAGAAGAATATGATATAGAAGGTATTCTTATTAATAGCTCTACCAATAAATTTTACATTGGGAATCTATTTAGTTCATCAGGTTATGTTTTTATAACTAAAAGGAAACAATATATAATAGTAGATTTTAGATACTTTGAAGAAATCAAAAGAAAATCAAATTTATTTGATGTCATATTAATGGATAAAAACAGAACCTACTTTGATATAGTCAATGAAATTTGCGAAAATCAAAATATAAAAGAAATTGGATTTGAAGGAAGTGAAGTATCTTTTGATTCATATAAGAATATGAGTCAAAGGTTAAGTGTAACTTTAAAATCGGTTGATTTATCTACTTTAAGAAAAGAAAAAGACGATGATGAAATAAAATATATAAAAAAAGCTTGTGAAATAGTCGATGCTACATTTTATCATATAATTGATTTTATAAAAGTTGGTATGACTGAAAAACAAGTGGAAAATGAAATTGTTAGATTTATAAAAGAGTTGGGTGGTCAAAAAGAGTCTTTTGATACTATAGTAGCATCTGGATTGAGAGGAGCATTGCCTCATGGAAAAGCCAGTGAAAAAATTATAGAGTATGGAGATTTTGTTACTTTTGATTTTGGTGCTAAATACAATAATTATTGTTCTGATATTACTAGAACTATATGTATGGGTACTGTAAATAAAGAGTTACAAGAAATATATAATATAGTAAAAGAAGCTAATGAAGAGTGTATAAAGGTTTTAAAACCAGGTATGACTACTGGTGAAATAGATAAAGTTGCAAGAGATATAATTGGTTCCTATGGATATACTGATAATTTTGGTCATAATTTAGGTCATGGTGTAGGGATTATGGTTCATGAATATCCTGCATTAGCTCCTGAATCAAAAGAAGTATTAAAGGAAGGTATGATTATAACTATAGAGCCAGGAATATATATACCAAATCTTGGGGGAGTAAGAATAGAAGATGATGTACTTATAACACAAGATGGATGTATGAGGTTGACTACATCTACTAAAGATTTAATAGTTGTAAATTAAAAGCGAATTAGACAAATATTTTATAATAAGTAAGATAATTAGAAAAGAAGAGGTAAATTTAAATGTATAATTTTGATGATAGACCAGATAGAGTAAGTGAAAAGTGTAGAAAATGGGATTTAAATATTATAAGAGATAAGTTTGGAGATATTAGAGAAGATTTTGTACCAATGTGGATTGCTGATATGGATTTTAAAATACCAACAGAAATAGAAAATAAATTTATTGAAGCTGTAAAAAGAGGTGTGTTTGGATATACATACTGCTATGATGAATTTTATGATTCAGTTATCAGATGGCAAAATGATATGCATAAGGTAAAGGTAGAAAGAGAATGGATTACATTGACTTATGGAACTGTATCGACACTTCACTATGTAGTACAAGCTTTTTGTCAAAAGGGGGATAGTATAATATTAAATACACCAGTTTATGACCCTTTTGAATCATCAGCCAAAAAGCAAGGTGTAAATATAGTTTGTAATACATTAGATATTATAAATGATAGATATTATATAAACTTTGATAAATTAGAAGCTCAAATTAAAGAAAATAAACCTAAGTTAATGATGTTTTGTACACCACATAATCCATCTGGAAGAATATGGTCAATTGAGGAGATGGAAAAAGTAGCAACCATATGTAAAGAAAACAATGTTATTTTGGTTGCAGATGAAGTACATGCAGAACATATTCATTATGGTGAATTTAATTCAATACTTAAAATTGAAAAAGAGCTTTTAGAAAATGTTATTCTATTGACATCACCAAATAAAGGGTTTAATCTTGGAGGATTAAAGACTTCTTACTCAATCGTTATAAATAAGGATATAAGAGAGATATTCAGAGATAAACTAAAACAAAACTCTATAACTTCTCCAAATGTGTTTGGAATTATAGGATTGATAAGTGCTTATAATGAATGTCGTGAGTGGTTGAGTGGTGTAAACAAATATATAAAATCAAATTATGAACTTTTAGAAACTTGGGTAGAAAAATATGATAATATAAAATTGATGAAGATGGAGTCGTCTTATTTGGCGTGGATGGATATAAGTGGGCTAGGAATAAGCGCGAGTGAATTTACTGATAAACTGGCTATTGATACAGGAGTATTATTGGAGGATGGAAGCCATTTTGTAAAAGATGGTGAGAATTATGTTAGAATAAACTTAGGAACTCAAAAAGAAAATGTGGTTGAAGCTTTAAATAGGATGGATTTATTTTTAAAGTCTTTATAAAATAATTCTAAAAAACAAGATAAGTAAGTTTTGTTTCAATAATTATAATATTGTTTGAGCGATTATGTATTTAAAAATATGATGAAGAAAATTTTATAGAGTAAAATATAAATTGTTTGTAATAATTAATAGAATGCTATGAAAAGCACCTTTAATATAATAAGGTGCTTTTTTTATTGTTGTTAAAGTCTTAAGTTTATCTTTGCCAGTATAATTTATTTCTTATAACATGGTTTATGTAGATTTGTTTTAGATAAGTATATATACCTATGGTAAGTATTTAGAGTATGAGTTTGCTATTTATTTAGTTTTTCAATAGAAAAAGCTTTGTCAGTAAGTTTGAAGTTATCTTTTATACCATCAGTTAAGTATACTTTTTTATCCTTAGTTATAAATATAGCATCTACATTATCAATACTATTAATTAAATTCATACCTTTTTCAAGTCCAAGTCCAAATGTAGAAGTAGATAAAGCATCACAATTAATAGATTTATCAGATATTATTGTTACACTACTTAAGCTATTTTCAAAAGGATAACCTGTAAATGGATTTAGCATGTGATGATATATTTTGCCATCCTTTTCTATAAATCTTTCATAAATTCCAGATGTAACAACAGATTTGTTTGTGGTTTCTATATTTCCTATAGATTCTCCATTTTTACTAGTTGGGTCTTGAATGCCGATTTTAAAAGGCTTATCATTTTTACCATTTTCTAAAGTAAATATATTGCCTCCTAAATTAACTAAACCTTTTTGTACACCTTCTGATTTTAAATAGGACACAATTTTATCAGCAGCATATCCTTTAGCTATTGCGCCTAAATCAATTTTCATGTTTTCTTTGGTCAATTTTATAGATTTATTTTTTTCATCTAATATAATGTTTTTATAATCAATTAGAGGCAAAAGCTCTTTTATTTCAGAATCACTTGGAACTTTAGCTTTATCTGTTCCAATTGCCCATAAGTTTGATACTGGACCAACTGTTATATCAAAATAGCCACTTGATAGTTTGGAGTATTGTATTGCCTCTTTTACAACGAAAAACGTATCATCTGAAACTTTGACAAAATTCTTTCCAGCATTATCATTTATTTTAGAAATATCACTGCCTGGTATATGAGTGCTCATTTTATTATCAATATATCTTAAAATTGAATCACATTCATTTAAGATTTTATCACTTTTGGATTCTTTTATATTAAATACAGTAACTTCATTTACTGTACCAAGGTAATAGCTAGTTTTACTATATTTAGTATTCTGGCTTGAACTCCTAAAAAATGAAAATAAAATTAATGCTAAAATCAATATCACAAAAATAAATGTGATTTTTTTCTTATTCATGGTATATTCCTCCTATGAAATTGTGTTATTATTTTATTATAACATAATTTTATAGGAGGACAAAAAATGAAGAAAAAAGACATTCTTCTTATTTTAGGCATTTTAGTTGTTATTACAGCATGTTATGGAATAATAAATGTTATAAATTCTAAAAATGCTGGAAATATTGAGATTTATGTAGATAATAAGTTGTATAAAACTGTTCCAATAGATGCCAAAGAAGAATTTAAAATAGAGAATAGAGGGGGGTATAATACAGTAAAGATTCATGATAAAGGGGTAGAAATAGTAGATGCTTCATGTCCTGACAAGGTTTGTGTACATACTGGTTTTATAAATAAACCAAGTCAAAGCATAGTTTGTATACCTAATAGAGTTAGCATAAAAATAAATACAAATGAAAAGGATGATAATCAAGAAGATATAATTTCTAAATAAAATAATAAAAATAATTGAAAGGAATTGGTGATAAATATGGTTAACCTAGAAAATGATTGGAATGAATTATTGAAAGAAGAATTTGAAAAAGATTACTACTTAAATTTAAGAAAATTTCTTATAGAAGAGTATAAAACACGTCAAATATTCCCGAATATGCATAATATATATGAAGCTTTGAAACATACTTCATATAAAGATACAAAAGTTTTGATACTGGGACAAGACCCCTATCATGGAGATAATCAAGCTCATGGTTTAGCTTTTTCAGTTCAACCACAAGTGAAAACTCCACCATCGTTATTAAATATGTATAAAGAATTAAAAGAAGATTTAGGGTGTTTTATACCTAACAATGGATATTTGATGCCTTGGGCAGACCAAGGAGTATTACTTTTAAATACTGCTCTTACTGTTAGAGCACATGAAGCTAATTCTCATAAAAATAAAGGATGGGAAATTTTCACAGATAGAGTAATCTCTATTTTAAGCGAACGTGAAGACCCAGTTATTTTCGTATTATGGGGAAGTAATGCACGTAAAAAAGTAGAATTGATTGATACAAGTAAGCATTATATTTTAGAAGCACCTCATCCAAGTCCATTATCAGCAAGTAAAGGTTTTTTTGGATGTAAACACTTCTCTAAGATAAATGAAATTCTTGAAAAGTTAGGAAAAGAACCTATCAATTGGCAAATAGAAAATATATAAAATTAAAAGGTAACAAAATGATAACAAAACAACAATAAACAATGACATTGTTGTAACTTATAGAAATATGTTTGAATAGTTGAAAATACTATGCATACATATTTCTATTTTTTTGTCAAGTTGACAACTCTTGAAAAAATAGTTACAATTTAGTTACACAAAAAACACAAACAAAAAAAGAAATTTACAAAGCAGAATTTTATGAAGAAAAATATATAGTGTAAAAAAATTTGAGGGAGGAAAGTTTATATGAATTTTAAAAAATTGAGTAATGCTAAAGTCTCGGTAATGGCGGTTGTTTTATCAGTTGGGATATTATCAGGGTACTCTGCACTTAATAAACAAGTAACATTAGTAGTAAAGGGAGAAGAAAGAACTATATCAACATTTAGTTCTAATGTAGGAGACCTTTTAGAATCTCAAAACATTAGCTATGATGCAAATGATATAGTTACTTTAGATGAAAACTCAAAGTTATCTAATGGAGATAAAATAGAAGTAATTGATGTAAAAGAAAAAACAGTTGTAGAAACTAAAGATATTCCATTTGAAGTTACAGTTGTTGAAGATGGTTCTTTATCAAAGGGAGACTCTGAAGTTAAAGAAGAAGGAAAATCTGGGAAAAGTGAATTAATATATAAAGAAACTTATCACAATGGAAAGAAAGTAGAAAAGGAATTTGTGAAAAAGGTTGTTAAAGCTGAGCCTGTAAACAAAGTTGTAAGCAAAGGAACAAAAGTAGAGATGCAAGTAGCTTCATCAAGGGGAGAAAACTCAAGAAGAATGGCTTCATCATCATCTAGTAATAGTAGTAGTAACAATGGTAAAAATATGAGAGTAGTAGCAACTGCATATACTGGTCATAGTATAACTGCTACAGGAACAAAGCCTAAGTGGGGAACGATAGCTGTAGACCCTAAGGTTATACCATATGGAACTAAGGTTTATATACCTCAATTTGACATGGTATTTACTGCAGAAGACTGTGGTGGAGCAATAAAAGGAAATAAAATTGATATATTTATGAATGACTCAAAGACAGTTTATAACTGGGGAAGAAAAACTATAGATATACGTATATTAAAATAATTAGATAATTTATATTTATACTGGAAATTATATTTTAATTAATATAGAGAGGAGCTCTTTATATATACATAAAATATAATTTCCAGTTTTTAATTTTAAGCACATAATAAAAAGTAAATTTTAACCATGTATAGATAAAAGCTATTTAAATTATAACTTACTATCAAATAAATCTATAAAAATTGTTGCAAAGAGTCAAAATATATGATATTATAGATTTCGTTGAGAAGCATTTCACTATGGGAGTGGATGGGTGCCGGTGTGCCCTCTAGTCTTCAAAACTAGTATGAGGGGTTAAGAGCCTCTTAGGTGGGTTCGATTCCCACGCATTCCCGCCAGTATGTAAAAGGTATCTTTTAATATTAAAAGATACCTTTTTAAATTTATTTTAAGATAATTTAGTTTTAATGATATATAATATCTGAGTATTATATAATGTATATTTTATAATACTATTATTATTTAGATAAAAATCTAGGAGAGTGAAAAAATGGAAAATAATTTTACAACGAGAACTAGTTTTCTAGTTGGAGATGATGGAATAGAAAAACTTAAGAGTTCAAATGTAATAGTATTTGGAGTCGGAGGCGTTGGTAGTTTTACTGTTGAGGCTCTAGCAAGGGCTGGAGTTGGTAATCTTACTATTGTGGATTTTGATGATGTAGATATAACTAATATAAATAGACAAATACCAGCTTTACATTCAACTGTAGGAAAGTATAAAGTAGATGTAATGGAAGATAGAATCTTGGATATAAATCCTAATATCAATATAAAAAAAATAAGAAGCCTTTACAATAAAGATACTAGTGATGAAATATTGACTGAAAGATATGATTATGTTGTGGATGCAATAGATATGGTAAGTTCTAAAATACATCTAATTGAAACCTGTGAAAAAAAAGGCTTAAAAATAATAAGTTCTATGGGTATGGGAAATAAATTAGACCCAACTAAAATAGTCATTACTGATATACACAAAACAAGTACTTGTCCTTTAGCCAAAGTTATGAGGAAAGAACTTAGAGATAGAGGAATTAAAAAATTAAAAGTAGTATATTCAACTGAACAACCAATAGAACTTAAAAAGAAAGTAATGAATGGGAGAAAAGTAACACCAGGTAGTGTATCATTCGTACCATCTGTAGGAGGGCTAATAATTGCATCTGTAATAGTGAATGAATTATTAGAACAATAAGTTTAAATATTTTAATTTATAAGGTTTAAATACGTATTTTGAAGGCTAAAAGTATCAATGTAAAACTATTTTATATTGATACTTTTAGCCTAATTATATTATGTAGTTATAGTTTTATTTTTTTATGTATCTATCTCATATTTATGTTTTGTAAATATAATTTCTCCATCACTATAAAAAACAATATCACCTATTTTATCTGTTCTATAAATCGATACATGGTTTTGTTTCAAATTGTTGAGAACTTCTTTATGAGGATGACCATATTGATTTTTATATCCACATGATATAGCAGCTATATCTGGATTAATTCTTTTTATAAATTCTAAAGATGATGATGAATTACTTCCATGGTGACCTATTTTTATAAAATTAATATTGTTCAGTTCAAAAGAATGTAAGATTTCTTTTTCAATTGATTCTTCTGCATCACCCATAAATAAAAATGAGTTATTATTAAAAGTTAGTTCAAAAACTATTGAATTTAAATTTGATTCTTCTTGTATATATGATGGACTTAATACATATATATTTATATTGTTATCGATATTTAAAATATCATCTTTATAGAGATATTGAATAGAGAGGTTTTTGTCAGTACAAGAATTTATTAGATTTTGATAAGATTCACTACTTGTTGATTGTTCAGGCATATATATAGAACTTACATTAAATTTTTTTATGACATTATCAAGACTTCCTATATGGTCTGAATCTGGATGTGTGGCTATTATTATATCAATAGTTTTTATTTTTTTATGTTTCAAATAACTAGTAACTATATTTCCGCTATCTTCATCACCTCCATCAATTAATATATTTTTATTTGTGGGTGTTTGTACTAAAATACTATCACCTTGTCCCACATCTATCATATGTATAGATAGTAGAGATTTTTTGTCACAACCGCTTAAAAGTGATATTATAATAAGTATTAATAAAAAAATTTTATTTCTCAATAAAAAAATCACTCCAGTCATTACATGTTTATATAAATTTATGATGGGTAATATAAGATATATATGACTTATTATATTTTATATTTTAAACAATATAAATGAAATTAATACCAAAATAAAATTGGAGTTTTTATAGATATAAAATTTAAAAAAATTAAGCAATAAAAAAGGTAGGAGGATTTTATGTTTTTCAAAGATATTGAACTAAATTCAAAAAAGGAGCTAGACCCATATTTTGATTTAGTAGATTATGAAGCTTGTGAGTACTGTTTTAGTACTTTATATATGTGGCAACATGTTTATAAGACAGGATATTATATAGGAGAAGATTTTGCTGTTTTAGTTGGTGAATACGAAGGGGATAGTTTCTCAATATTACCACTAGCTAAAAGAGAAAAACTTCCAGAAGTTGTAGATTTTGTACTTGAATATTTTTCTAAAAATAATAAAAAGATATACTTAAGAGGTATTACTACTGAAGTAGTAGAATTTTTAAAAGAAAAGTATCCAAATAGATTTGAGTATATAGAAGAAAGAGATTTATTTGACTATATCTATGATGCAGAAAGTTTAAGAACTCTAGCTGGTAAGAAGAACCAGAAGAAGAGAAATCATATAAATTATTTCTTAAAAGAATATGCAGGTAGATATGAAGTTAAATTATTAGATAAAGAAAACTTCAATGAATGTTTAGTATTAATGAAAGAATGGGAAAGTAATAAGGAAGAAAATGATGAATTTGATGAAAGTATGGATGATGAATTGATAGGTATCAAAAAGATATTTAACCATTATGACGTACTAAAAGATAGAGTAAAAGTGTTTGGTGTTTATGTGGATGGAAAATTAGAAGCATTCAGTATAGGAGAGCTTTTAAACAAAAATATGGCACTTATTCATATAGAAAAAGCTAATCCTGATATAAGAGGTCTATATCCATTTATAAACCAACAATTTTTAGTAAATGAATTTAAAGATGTTGAATTTGTAAATAGAGAAGAAGATTTAGGTATTGAAGGTCTAAGAAAGGCTAAACTTTCTTATCATCCTTGTAGATTTGTTGAAAAGTACAGTGTTAGGGAGGCTTAGTAGGCTATATGGAGATTAGGTATGCTAAAGAGGAAGAAATAGAAAGTATAAAAGAAATTTGGAGTTATTGTTTTAAT
Organism: Clostridioides sp. GD02377; assembly: GCF_045899875.1. Lineage (NCBI taxonomy): Bacteria > Bacillati > Bacillota > Clostridia > Peptostreptococcales > Peptostreptococcaceae > Clostridioides > Clostridioides sp. GD02377. The sequence goes on along the minus strand of NZ_JBJODA010000003.1, from coordinate 125,325 downwards.
GATAGTGATAGTTTTATGAAGTTCTATTTTGAGGATAAGTATAAATATGAAAATACTGTAGTAGCTTTAGATGAAGGAAAAGTTGTTTCCTCTCTTCAGCTAAATCAGTATAAGTTAATACTAAACAATAAGGTATACAATACATCGTATGTAGTAGGGGTTTCCACACTTCCAGAAGGAAGAGGAGCTGGATATATGAGTAAAGTTATTAAATTTACTTTAAATGAATTGTATAAAAAAGGACAATTAGTTTCTATATTAATGCCAATCGATTATAGACTTTATAGAAGATTTGGGTATGAACACTGTTATGACCAGATTGAATATACACTTAATACAGATGACTTAAAAAATTTTAAGTCAAGTGGAAAGATGATAAAAGCTGATGTATCACAAATTGATGATTTAATACAAATAGATAGAGCTTTTTTAAATGAGGTTAATGGTAATGTGTTAAAAGATGAACATTATTATGAAAACTTATTTAAAGAAATTCAAAGTGAAGATGGGCTTTTATACATTCATGAAGGTAATGAAAAAGATGGATATATAGTTTATTTTCTTCAAGGAGACAAAATGTTTGTTAGAGAGTTATTTTATAAGAATATAGATGCTCTCAAATCAATGCTTAAATTTATATATAATCACAATACTCAATGTAAGATAGCTACTATATCTGCTCCTATAATAGACAAAATAAGATTTATATTAGACAACCCTAAAGATTGTGAGATAAAAATAAAACCTTTTATGATGGGAAGAGTTATAAATGTAAACAAATTTATAGAGGATATAGTTGTGGATAAGGATATTAGTGGTTCGATTAATTTATTAATAGAAGACAAGTTTATAGATGAAAATAATGGTCTATTTAAAGTTTCTATAAAGAATCATAAGGTATCTATAGAAAAATTAGATGAAAAAGCCATAGAAGAGTCTCAAGACGGTTTTGATATTAAATTAGATATAAATGCCTTAACACAGCTAGCATTTTCGTATATAGATGTAGAGGAAGCTATTTTCTTAAATAATCTTGAAGGTATTTCAAAAGAAACAATAGAAATACTTAAGTGTATTTTTTCTAAAAAAAATAACTATATAAATGAATATATATAAAAAGAATACGCCAAAAGATTTTCAAAGTCTTTTGGCGTATTCTTTTTATATAATAATTTATATTGTTTAAAAATTTACTATTTGAAAATAATCTAGATAATATGTTTTTATATAGGAGTGATTATAATTCAAATAAGAAGGCCTTTATTAATTATATTAATATTTGTAATAGTTATATCATTTATGACCACAAATAGCAAAAAGAAAGATGAAGAACTTAATGATAAGATAATAACTATACAGGGAGCTGTTAAAGGTAAAAGTGAAAAGAAAAAATACAATCAATATAAGGTAGGTGTTTTTTTAATAAATGATTATTCAAGAAATAAAAATTTGAAAATTGGACAAGAAGTTAGTATTACAGGAAAATTTAAGAGTTTAGACAAGATGAAGTATGATGATTTTGATTATGGAAGATATATAAAAAGCACTGGATATAGAGGCATAATATATATAAATAACTATAAAGTTATTGGTAAAAATAAAATATATTCTTTAGTTGGAAAAATAAAGCTTTATGTAAGTAAGACTTACAGATATTTATATAAGAAAAATTCTGATTTCATAAATTCTATATTATTAGCTGAAGTTGAAAATCTGACTGATGAACAAAAAGAAATGTTCACTAGAACAGGAACTAGTCATGTAATATCTATATCTGGCCTTCATACAGGTATACTTTGTGTAATTATATCTTTTTTATTAAGAGGTATAAATAAATTGTATAAATTATTAATATTGTCGATTTTTATAACTTTATATTGTATAATGGTAGGTGCGTCTCCATCCATAATTAGGTCTATAACATTTGTTGTAGTGTTCTATTTGTCAATATTTATTGATAGAAAAAAGGATGGTATATCAACATTGTCTCTAATAGGGATAGTTTTAATTATGAATAACCCCTATGTTATATATAATGTAAGCTTTCAATTGTCTTTTTTAGCTACACTTTCTATATTAATATTCTATAATAGAATAAATAGTATTGTAAAATTAAGTATGGTATCATTGACAATATCATCAAATATATTAACTCTACCTATAATTTATTATACATTTAAGGGCATACCATTACTTTCAATTATAGGAAATTTGATTATAGTACCATTTGTAGGTGTAATAATGTATTTGAGTATTGCAAGCTTAATAGTATTTAAAGTAAGTGTAGTTATAGCTAAAATTATATCCTTTTTCAATAGTTCGTTGATAGAAAGCATATTTTTTTTACTAGATAAGCTCAGCAACTTAAATTTTGCATATATTAATATAGAAAATCCTAAATTTTATATTGTAGTGATTTATTACATAGGAGTGTTTTTTTACATATTTTACATAGAAGGAAAAGAGATAAAGGAGCAAGAAAATGGATTACAAGGATATTATAAGGAATGTAAAAGAGAATAATTTTGAAAAAATGTATCTTTTTTATGGAAGAGAGTATTATTTAATCGAAAATGCAATAAAGGCATTTAAAGAGAGTTTAAACGAGGGAATGCTTGATTTTAATTTAGATATAATAGATGGAAAGGAAATAGTCTTAAATCAGCTTATAAGCTCTATAGAAACACTTCCATTTATGGATGATAGAAAAATAGTAATAATAAAAGATTTTGAATTACTAAAAGGAAAGAAAAAGAATTTTACTGATAGTGATGAGAAATACTTAATAGAGCATTTAGACAATACTCCAGATACTACCACTATAGTTTTTGTTGTGTATGGAGATGTTGACAAAAGAAAATCTTTAGTTAAGAAAATTGGAAGTAATGGAATTGTTTTTGATTGTGATAAACTTTCTGATATGGATTTATTTAAGTGGATAAAAAAATCTTTTGCTCTAAATGAAGTTATAATAGAAAATTCTCAAATAATGTATTTCATCGAGCAAGAAGGATACAGAGACAAGAGTAGTGAAAAGACTTTATCTGATTTGGAAAACGAGATAAATAAAATAAGTTCATTTGTTGGTAAGGGTAATAATGTAACTAACGAAGTAATTGATAAATTATCTCAAAAAAAAGTTGAGAATGATATATTTAAATTAATTGATTATATTGGAGAACAAAATGCTTCTAATGCAATGAAAATATTGAATGATATGATACAAGAAGGCGAGTCTGTTTTAGGGATATTTTCTATGATAGCAAGACAATTTAAAATAGTGATGCAAGTAAGACAGTTACAACTTGATGGATATTCAACAAAACTCATATCTGACAAACTGAAAATGCATCAATTTGTTGTAGGAAAAGCATTAAAGCAAACTAAGAATTTTTCTGATGATATAATTGTAGAAATCTTAAATTATATATTAGAAAGTGATTATAAAATAAAAACAGGTCTTATAAGGGATACTTTAGCAATAGAAATGTTGGTCAGTAGATATTGTAAAAGACAAATTATATAAATTAATAATATATAGAAAATAAATAGTAGAGTTATTCTAACTATTTATTTTTTATTGTATAAATTTCCAAAATAAAAAACCCCTACATAGGGGTTATTATATATAAGAAATATAAACTGGTAATTAAGCGTTCATACCGTTTAATTTTTGAGCTAATTTAGCTACTTTTCTAGCTGCAGCATTCTTATGTATAGTTCCTTTAGAAGCTACTTGGTATATTCTTTTTTGAGCGTATTGGAACTTAGCAACAGCATCTTCTCTGTTTCCAGCTGCAACAGCATCTTCGAATCTTCTTATTGCAGTTTTTATTTGAGATTTTCTAACTCTATTTAAAGCAGTTTTCTTTTCGATAACACCTATTCTTTTCTTAGCTGATTTTATATTTGCCACCGTGTTCACCTCCCTGTATTTTTTTATCATATTCATCGTCAACATATTAGATTTTAACAGAAATAAATCTAAAAATCAAGGATTATTATTTATATATTTTAATAATGTTTTTTATTTTGATTTTTTAGATTGTAGATTGTGTATAAATAATTTGAAATATCTTGTTTTTAGGTTGGGTTATGTTGTGTTTTAAATATTTTAATGTATATAAATTAATACTTCATTTTTGCAACAAATATTTTGAGATAACACAAACTATTAACATACATTTTGATAGTATTTCCAATTATTATAAGATAATACAAGAAATTGCTCATTTTTATAGATTTAGTAAAAAAATTTATAAAAATATAAAGTTATATGGTCTATTATGATAAATTTTTCATTGATTAAGATGATTTTTTATTTTATAGCCCATTATTTAAGGAGAAAAATAATATATAAGAAAGATTTATATTATTAAAATATAAAAAGAATTATTAACTGTGGAAATTTCGTTGTCACTAGTAATTTCTATTTTCTCAATAGTATCAAGTGTATCCATATTATTGACTAATTCAGTCATAAACAATATAATTATAATATGACTAATATAGTCATATTATTGGGTAAGGAGGTATCTAATTGAATAAGACGTTTGAAAATCTCAACAAGGAAAAAAAATTACGAATAGTAAATTCTGCAATAGAAGAATTTGCAAGCAAAGGATATAAAAGTGCAACGATAGATAATATAGTATCAAAAGCAGGTATATCAAAAGGCTCTATATTTCAATATTTTAAAAATAAAGAAAGTCTATACATATACCTTTGTAATTATCAAATAAACATCATCAAAGACGAGATATTGAATCAAAAAGAAATTAATGAAACTGATTTTTTTGAACTGTACAGACATGCAGTGCATACTAAGTTTAAAATACTTAAGAAAAATCCATATGTTTTTAAATTCTTTAAAACCTTATACTTAGATGATTCAAAAATAGCAAAAAAATGGTTAAATGATATATCTATGAACAAAAATCAATTAGTATTAAGTTTTATGGGGGATTATGATAAGACAAAATTTAGAGATGATATAGATATTGATATGGCAATAAAAGCGATTGAACTTACATTTGATGGACTATCAATTAAATGGATAGAAAAACTATCATATGAGAATTATGAAAAAGATTTGAAAAGTTTATTTGATGAAGTTGAAGATTATATAAATTTTTATAAAAAATTATACTATAAGGAGTAAAATAATGTTTATTGAAATCAATAACTTATGTAAATCATATAAGAGTGAGGATATAGAAACCATAGCATTAAAAAATGCGAATATTTCGTTAAATAAAGGGGAGATAGGTGTAATATTAGGACCTTCAGGAAGTGGTAAATCTACCTTGATGAATATTCTTGGAGGATTAGACAGTGCTGATAGCGGTGAAGTGATTGTAGATGGTATTGATATTGTTAAATTATCAGATGATGAATTAGTTGAATACAGACGAGAAAAGACAGGTTTTATATTTCAGTCATACAATCTTATTCCACATTTAACGGTACTAGAAAATATAGAAATAATACAAAATATTAGTAAATCACCACTTGATATTAATGAAGTATTAGAATCAGTAGGATTAATAGATAAGAAAAATAGATTTCCAAGAGAATTATCTGGTGGACAACAACAACGTGTAGCAGTAGCAAGAGCTATAATAAAAAATCCAGCAATATTACTTTGTGACGAATTGACAGGAGCCCTAGATTATGAGTCTGCTATTGATGTACTTTCTCTTGTACAAGAAATAAATAGAAAGTTTAATACTACAATTTTAATAATTACACACAATGCAGCAATAGGTGAAATGGCAAATAGAATATACAAATTTAGAAGTGGAGAAGTTAAAGACTATATTATTAATAATGACCCTATTGATGCAAAGGGAGTGGAGTGGTAATGAAGCTAAATAAAAGTATATTACGTGTAATGAAAGAAAATAGAGGGCAATACATAGGTATGTTATATATGTTGATATTATCAGTATTTCTGTTTGTTGCTTTAACTATTACAGCTCAAAACTTAAAGCATAATAAGGACATGTATGTAAAAAATAATGTTCAAGAAGATTTGGAATTTTATACTAGTAACAAAATTGATAATATAAGAGAAATAGAAGATAAGTTTGATTTAAAGTTTCAAGAGACGCTTGTAAAAGAATATAAATATGGTGATAAAACATTAAGATTATTTACACCAAATAAAAAAGTGAATATTACAACAGTATTAGAAGGTGCTATGCCAAGAGTTGGAGAAATAGCACTAGACCCTCAATTTGCTAAATCTAATAAATTAAATATTGGGGATGAATATCATATTGGAAATTCTTCTTATAGAATATCAGGATATATTGGTATACCAAATTATGCTTATATACTTGAAAAAGATGGAGATGTGATTAATAATCCAAAGAATTTTGGTATAGGTATTTTAAATAAAGAAGATATGGTAAGTGGAGATTATTTATATTCAGTAAAATATAATAAAAATAGAGAGATATATACACAGTCAAAAAATCTTAAAAACTACCTGAACACTAATGAAGTAAATATAATTGATTGGACTTATGCTAAGAATAATATGAAAATATCAATGTTAGATATCGAAGTAACAGCAATAAGTGTTTATTCAGTTATTTTACCTACAGTCATATTACTAATAACAGTTGTATTAATAAGTATTGTTTTAGGTAGAATGATGAAAAATGAGATGGCAAACATAGGTACTTTATATGCCTTAGGTTATAGAAAAAAAGAAATAATGATTCATTACATGAACTATCCTATAATACTTTCAAGCCTCTCAGGAGTAATTGGTGGGATAATTGGTATTATAGTACAGAAGTATCTATTTGATTTATTCCTTACGTTTTTCCCAATACCAATAGAAAAAATATCATATAGTCCTATTTATTTTATACTGGGTATAGTTTTATGTATGGTGTTTTCAATTATTGGAAGTTATTTATCAATTAATAAAGTATTAAAATTGTCACCAGTGTTGTTAATGAAAAATGAAAATAAGAGACAAAAGGTAAATATAATTGAAAGAAAGTTGACTTTGAATAATTTAAAATTTAAAAATAAATTTGCTATAAGAGAACAATTAAGGTCAATATCTCGTTTAGCATTTTTGGTAATTGGAGTTTCTATAGCTACAGTATTTTTAATGTATGGGTTTATTGCTAAATGTTCTATGGATTATATGATAAATCAAGAAAGAAATGATGTAATTAGTTATAAGTATGAGTATATATTAAAGCAATTAAGTACAGATAAACCACCTATAGGTGGAGAAGGAGTATCAGGAGTTAAGTTCGTACTTGATAGTGAAATGAATAATGACTTTGAGTTAATAGGTGGAAATAAAAATTCACAGATGATTAGTTTAAAGGATAAAAAGGGAAATGAAATAAGTATAGATGATAACAAGTTTATTATTACATCTATAATGGCAAAAAAATATAACCTTAGTATTGGTGATAAGTTATCTTTTATTAATATAGTTGATGATAAGGAGTATTCTATAAAAATCACTGATATCGCTCAGACCAATTCAGGAGATTATGTATTTACTTCATTAAATAGCTTTAATCAGATGATGGGGTTGGAAAAAGGTTCATATAATGCGATTATGTCAAAAACACCAATTGAAATTAACAAAGATATGGTATATATGATAAATACACCAAACAATATAACTAATATGTTAGAAGACTATATGCAATTAATGTCAGCCTTTATATATGGAATAGCATTTGTAGCATTTATTATAGGTGTAATTATCATATATGTAGTTGCATCTATAAGTATAGATGAAAATAAAAATCATATAGCCCTTATGAAGGTGTTTGGATATAAAAAGAAAGAAATAAACTCAATGATGCTTAATGGCTCAAGAATATATGTAGTCCTTGGATATATTATAGGAGTTCCTATAGGTTACTCTATAATAAAAGTAATATTTAAGATATTTGAATCATTAGATATAGCTTTAGAAGCAAGACTCAATTTATCTTATGTGATAATTGGTTTTGTTATAATAATTCTTACATTTGAAGTATCCAAATTTATGTGTGCTAGAAAAATTGATAAAATATCTCTAAGTGAAGCTCTTAAAACTCAAAAAGAATAGTAAAATAAATTATTTAAATCCACAAAGGGTTGTTGCACTAAAAATTACTTTTTTTAGTGTGACGACTCTTTTCTATACTCCTATATAAATAGATTATTTGATATTTTTATATCTATAAAATGGATTAATAAAAATACAATTTAAGTTATAATCACTATTTATATCATATACTTGAATAATCTAAAAAATTAGACTATAATATTTTTATAGACTAAAGAAAGGGATGATAAGATGGACATAGCAAAATTGATTTTAAATCCTGTTAGACTTCGTATTTTACAGTATATTAGACTTCATGGTAGTGTTCGAACATCTGACATTGTAAAATATCTAAATGATATACCCCGTGCAACAGTTTATCATCATGTAAAAATTTTAGAAGAGAACAACATGATTGAAGTGGTAAAAGAAAATCGTGTGCGTGGCACTATTGAAAAAGTTTATGCACTAAAAGAATATACAGCAGATATGGAAGGAGAAACATTTGTTGCACTTTCCACAGCATTTCATGTAGGATTGATGCAGGAAATGAATGAGTATTTTAGTAGAAAAGAGCAAGAACATAAAAAAGATAATGTATTTTTTACTTCAGCATTACTATATATGAGTGATGATGAATATGAAAATCTTCTTAAAATTATAGCTGATTTATTGAAGCCATATGTAGAGCAGAAGCCTAAGTCAAATCTAAAACTTAGAAAACTTTCAATTATATCTTCTCCACCAGTTGATAATGATAAGACAAAATAGTATACATCTCATCTTTATAGAAGGAGGTTACGTATGAAATTTCATGAATTTGGAAATAAAAACAAACCACATATTATGTTGATTCATGGAGGAGGGAATGCGTGGTGGAACTATTTACAACAAGCAGAAGTTTTGTCCAATAATTATTATGTGATACTTCCTACATTGGATGGTCATGGAGAAGAATATGAAACAACATACATTTCCACTGAGGATACAGCAGACAAGTTGATGTTATATATAGATGAAAAGTGTGATGGACACCTTTTTGCTCTGTGTGGGGTATCACTGGGTGGTCAAATTGTAATGGAGCTTTTATCTAGAAGACCTGATATTGCTAAAAAAGCAATTATTGATGGAAGTATCTGCTACCCAAGACCTACTATGGCACGATTTTGTATTGTTGGTATTCGATTTTTTGGAGGACTTTTATTCAGTGAGAAAGCTTGTCGTTTTCAAATTGCTATGATGCCAAAATTGTTACCTAAAAATATGCAGTATCCAGAGAAAATTAAAAAATATTATATGCAAGATATGCCACATGTCAGAAAAGAAACATTTTACAATATATATCGTACTTATATGATGAAATATACGCTTAAAGAGAGTATAAAAACGACCAAAGCAGAAGTAATGTACTGGTATGGAGAAAAAGAAATGAAATGTGTTAAAAACTCTGCAAAGATGTTTAAGTCTTTTGTTAGTACTTGCCAAATTTATGAAGCTAAGGATTATAATCATGGATATTTATCTCTTTATCTTCCAAATGAATGGTTGGAAATTGCTGAACCATTTTTTCAACAAGAATAAAGGAGTAAGGTGGTTACAGGGTAATCTATATAACGAATGAAAACTTAATAGGAAAATGATAAATAGATGAAAAGGTAGCGCCTATATAAATAGTTGCTACCTTTTTACATTTGTAAATAAATGATAGATAAGAAAGTTTACTGACAAATTACTGACCAAACTCAATTTTCTTACATTGAAAGCCTTAATTTTACTTGTTTTAAATAAATTTATAGTTTTTTGTTATAAAATACTAAATTTTGTTAACAATTATAATTAGCATTTAATTTATACTGGAGGTTTATATGATTAGCGTAAGAACAGATTTAGCTTTAGAAGCTAGTGAAATGTGTGAAAAGTCTCAAGAAGGAAGTAGTATTCCTGGTGTAAAAATAGAAACGAAAGAATTAGAAAATTGTATTGTAACAAAAGTTGAAGTAATAGACAGGCAAGGCGTAGAGATAATGAATAAAGATATAGGAAAGTATATAACTCTGGAAAGTAATCTTATGAAGTTTGATGATGATGAGTCAAGAGAAGAAATGATAAATTATTTAAAAGAAGAGTTAGTAGATATATTTGGACAAGACAAAAATAAAAAAACATTGGTAATTGGTCTTGGAAATAGAAATATTACTTCTGATGCGTTAGGACCGAAGAGTGTATCAAAAACACTTGTCACTAGACATCTTTTTAAAAATTATAATAAAGACTATGATGATGATTTCACTGAGGTATCAGCTTTAAGCCCAGGAGTTATGGGCGTTACTGGAATAGAGACTAGTGAAGTAGTAAAGTCATTGGTTGAGAAGGTTAAGCCAGATAGAGTAGTAGCAATAGATGCATTGGCTTCAAGAAAAATGGAAAGAGTAAATTCTACTATACAAATATCAACAGCAGGAATATCACCTGGTGGAGGTGTTGGAAATACTAGAAAATCTCTAACTAAGGAAACTTTAGGAGTAGAAGTTATTGCAATAGGTGTACCAACTGTGGTTGATGCAGCAACTCTTACTATAGATGTTTTAGATATGGCAATAGACAATTTAATAGCTCAATCAGAAGAAACAGAAAGTTTTTATGAAATGTTAAAAAAACTTAAAGAAGAAGAAAAATATCATCTAATAAAAGATTCATTAGACCCATATGACAAAAATTTAATAGTAACACCAAAGGATATAGATGATACAATCGAAAATCTATCTATAATAATAAGCGAAGGCTTAAATAGGTCTTTACATCCAGGTAGATTGGTATAAAATAAGGAGGAACAATTATGTTTAAAAAATGCATTAAAGTAGTAACCTTGACTTTTATATTAGCATGCATTTTACCAGGAAAATCATTGGCTTTGAATCAAGATGATTTTTTAAAGTTTCTAGTAAATTCATCTTATCCAGAAGCTAAAGTCGAAGGAAATAATACAGAAGATAAAAAGAATAATAAAAATAAAGAAGTAAATAAAGAAAGCAAAAACGAAAATGAAAAATCTGAAGATGTAAGTAAAGTTGATAATAAAAAAGAAAGTGAAAAAGAATATATAAAACTTTATGTTGGTAAAGAGAATGTACCAGATATTGAATCAAAAAATTCTGATACAACTGAAACTAACACTACATCTAGTTCAGAATACAAGGATGATTTAAGAGTAACTAAAGAAAATCCAAGGATTTTAATATATCATACTCATGGATGTGAAACTTATTCAAATTCACCTGATGGAAATTATCATTCAAGAGATAAGAAAAATTCAGTAATGGAAGTAGGAAGTGCATTGACTAATGCTTTAGATAGTAAGGGGTGGGGTGTAGTGCATACAACTAAGTACCATGACTATCCATCTTATAATAATTCTTATGCAAGTAGCTTAAAAACAATAAAAAGTATACTCCCTAAATATAATTCAGTGGACATAGCAATAGATTTACATAGAGATGCTAGGGATTTAACTAATCCAGCCACTAAAGAAAAAGACCATTTAAAATATACAACTATGATAAATGGAGAGAGAGTAGCAAAGTTTTTCTTTGTTGTAGGAGGTAAAAATACAAATAGAGCACAACTTAGAGCTTTAGCAGATGATATAACTGCTTTTGCTGAAAAGAAATACCCTGGTTTGGTGTCTCCAATAGTAGAAAAAGACTATGCTAGATTTAATCAATTTGCAGTTAAGAAACATATGCTAGTAGAAATAGGAAATAATGCAACAAGTATAGAAGAATCGAAAGCTACTACAAAGTATCTAGCTGAGATTTTAGATGAATATTTTAAACAAAAAAATTAGATTGTCAGGTATAATTAGGAGCATGTTAAATGAGCCGATTAGAAAAAAATATAGAAAGTAAAAGTAAATTAAGAAAATATAAGTATATTATGAGAATTGTGTTTTTGATTACTATGATTATAGGGACATCAGTTTGTGTCTTTATAGTAGATAGTAATGCAAAAAGCATGTTAGGAATGAAACAATATGATTTTCCAAGTATTAATTTTGATATAACAAATTTGAATTTTGATATAACAAACTTTGATATAGATGGAATCCTCAAAAAATTTAATAAGTAGTAATAAGTGAATAAGGTTTATTGATTAAAATAAGCCTTATTTTAGTTATATGTTCCTAGTGTAGAAAATAAAAATGCATTAACTGTGTCTTATAGGATTTACTTTAAGTTTATGATATTATATAATATTTAGTGTTAGACTTGATAATCCACATATAATGTGGATAATTTTGTTTAATGCCAATTAGTTTATATTCAAAAATTTTACATTATATAAAGAGTTTTTATATAATGTAAAATAATAACTATAAGAATAATTAAGAGGAGGGAATTTTAAGGTGGACAATAAACAAAGTAGAACTAGAAATTTTAGTATAATTGCACATATAGACCATGGAAAGTCTACCTTAGCTGATAGATTAATACAACAAACGGGGCTTGTTAGTGAAAGGGACATGAAAAGTCAATTGCTTGACAATATGGATCTTGAAAGAGAAAGAGGAATTACTATAAAGCTTCAAAACATAAGATTAATGTATAAAGCGAAGGATGGAAATGAATATTATTTAAATCTTATAGATACTCCTGGACATGTAGACTTTAACTATGAGGTATCAAGAAGTTTGGCTGCATGCGAAGGGGCATTACTGGTAGTTGATGCAGCTCAAGGTGTTGAGGCACAAACCTTAGCTAATGTTTATCTTGCTATAGACCAAGATTTAGAAATATTACCAATAATAAATAAAATAGATTTACCAAGTGCAAGACCAGAGGAAGTAAAACATGAAATAGAAGATTTAATAGGACTTGACTCAAGTGAAGCACCTCTTATTTCTGCTAAGACTGGTTTAAACATAGAAGATGTCTTAGAAGATATTGTAAAAAATGTTCCGCCACCTAAAGGAGATAATGAAGCACCATTAAAGGCATTGATATTCGATTCTTACTATGATGCTTATAAAGGTGTTGTAGCTTATGTTAGGGTATTTGAAGGAACTGCAAAAAAAGGCATGACAATAAAAATGATGAACACTAATAAAAAGTTTGAAGTAACTGAAGTTGGTGTTATGGCTCCAGGTCAAACTGAGCTTAGTGAATTATCAGCAGGTGATGTTGGTTATATTGCAGCCAGTATAAAAGATATAAGAAGTTGTCGTGTGGGAGATACAATAACAGATTCAAACAATCCTACAGATGAACCTTTACCAGGATATAAAAAAGCTACTCCAATGGTATACTGTGGTATATATCCAGGAGAAGGAGAAAAATATGAAAATGTAAGAGATGCTCTTGAAAAGCTTCAAGTAAATGATGCTGCACTTGAGTATGAAGCTGAGACTTCAGCAGCATTAGGATTTGGTTTTAGATGTGGTTTCTTAGGTCTTTTACATATGGAGATAATGCAAGAAAGACTTGAGAGAGAATTTAATCTTGATATAATTACGACAGCACCATCAGTTATATACAGAGTTACAAAAATTGATGGAGAAGTTGTAATGATACAAAATCCTGCAAACCTTCCAGAGCCATCTGAGATAAAGATGATAGAAGAACCTATAGTAAAAGGAGATATAATAGTTCCTAAAGACTATGTAGGTGTAGTTATGGAACTTTGTCAAGAGAGACGTGGAAACATGTTAAATATGGAATATATAGATGAGAGAAGAGTAATGCTTCACTATGACCTTCCTCTTAATGAGGTTGTTTACGATTTCTTTGATGCTTTGAAATCAAGAACTAGAGGTTATGGTTCTCTTGATTATGAAGTTAAAGGTTATGTGGCATCTACACTTGTAAAACTTGATGTATTAATTAATAAAGAGCAAGTTGACGCACTTAGTTTTATTGTTCATGAAACTCGAGCATTCCCTAGAGGAAAGGCAATGTGTGAGAAACTAAAAGGTGAAATTCCAAGACATCAATTTGCTATACCTATACAAGCTGCTGTTGGTAATAAGGTTATAGCAAGAGAGACAATAAGTGCGTTAAGAAAAGATGTACTTGCTAAATGTTATGGTGGGGATATATCTCGTAAGAAGAAACTTCTTGAAAAACAAAAAGAAGGTAAGAAGCGTATGAGACAAATTGGTTCTGTTGAAGTTCCTCAAAAAGCATTTATGTCTGTACTTAAATTAGATGAGTAAATTTTTATAAATTTAGATAAGGATATTTAAAAGCTAGAGTGATTTTAGAATTATTTCTAAATTAATCTAGCTTTTTTGTGGTATATTTTAAGTAAACTCATAGAAAATATAAACAAGAGTATATTAAAGAAAAATAAAAAGGTGATATTTATGATTAATATAGAAATTCCTAAAAAAGTAGATTGTATAATTAAAGAATTAGAAAAACATGGTCATGAAGCATATGTAGTTGGAGGATGTGTCAGAGATTGTTTGTTAGAAAGGATTCCAAATGACTGGGACATAACAACTAGTGCTAGACCAGAAGAAGTAGTAGAGCTATTTAAAAAAACAATTCCAACTGGTATACAACATGGCACTGTAACAGTTATGATTGAGCATGAACCATTTGAAGTGACAACTTACAGAATAGATGGAAATTATAGTGATGGTAGACATCCAGATTCAATAGAATTTACAAATAACATAATTAAGGACCTATCGAGAAGGGATTTTACTATCAATGCAATTGCATACAATGCAAAGAATGGATTGGTTGACCCATTTAATGGGTATGAAGATATACGAAATAAGTATATACGTTGTGTTGGAAATCCAGTAGATAGATTTGAAGAAGATGCACTTAGAATGCTTAGAGCAGTTAGGTTTTCAGCACAACTAAGTTTTAAAATAGCTGAGGGGACTAAGCAAAGTATCTACAAAAAATCAGACTTGATTAAAAATGTTTCTATAGAAAGAATCCAAACAGAATTAAACAAAATACTAGTATCTGATTCATCTAAATTAGAATTATTAAATTCAACAGGTTTGTTGAAATTTATAATCCCTGAAATATGTGAACTAGAAGAGGTTACACAACATAATCCATATCATATTTATGATGTACAAAAACATACTTTAATGGCCACAGAAGTAATTGAGGATGAATTATATTTAAAACTTACAATGTTGTTTCATGATTTAGGAAAAAAAGTAACTAAAACGACTGATAAAAATGGAATTGACCATTTTTATAATCATAGTAGAGAATCTGTGAAGATTGCAAAGAGGATTTTAAAGAGACTCAAGTACGATAATTATACTATTAATAAAGTTTTGTTATTAATACAATATCATGATTATAGAATAGAGCCAAAACGGAAAATAATTAAAAAGTTATTAAATAAACTTGAAGATGTTGAACTATTTGAAGATTTAATAAAGGTTAATTGGGCAGATACACTTGCTAAAAATCCAAAATATGCAAAAAGAAAGATATTAAACCTTATTGAGTGTGAAAAAGAATTTAGACATATAATAAATCAAAATGAATGCTTCAATATTAAGGATTTAGCTATTAATGGAAGAGATTTGATATCTATAGGTGTAAAACCAGGTAAAGATATGGGACATATATTAAATAAGATGCTTGAAATAGTTATAAATAATCCAGAACTAAATAAAAAAGAAATACTGAAAGAAGAAGTATTAAATATATATACATTTTAGAATAGAGTATAAAAATTTTAGTTTAATTAATTTAAAAAGCTGAAAATATGGTACTTTTTTAGAAAAATAAATGATTTTTAGAGATTGTTTTAAACATTGAGATTGTATCTTTTTTAAATGTATAGAAACTTAATCTAAAATTAGCAGATTAATATAAAAAAAAACTTTGGGAATACTAAAACCATAATTTATAAAATTAATATTTTATGCACTATAAAACAGTGAGGAGGGACAGTATGCGTACTCAACTACAAAAGACTATTGGTCTTTCAGCAGCTCTTTCTACTGTTGTAGGTATGGTTATAGGTTCGGGAGTTTTTTTTAAGCCACAAGCAATATACACTACAACTAATGGAGCTCCAGGCCTAGGTATTATAGCATGGCTTTTAGGTGGCTTTATAACAATAACTGCAGGTCTTACAGCTACAGAAATCTCAGCTGCTATACCAAAAACTGGTGGTATGATGATTTATATTGAAGAGATATATGGAGAAAAGTTAGGTTTTTTAACTGGATGGATGCAAACTGTATTATTTTTCCCAGGAACATCAGCGGCGCTAGGAGTAATCTTTGCTCAACAAGCATCTGAACTTTTGGGCATGAGTCCAAATAATATGGCTAATGTACTTCCTATAGCAATTGGAGTTATACTATTTTTAGCAGTACTAAATATAATAGGCTCATCCTTAGGAGGGAAAGTTCAGACAGTAGCAACTGTTGGAAAAATGATACCTTTAATTTTAATAATAATTTTTGGGTTTATTAAAGGTCAAAGTAGTGAAGTGTTAAGTCCATTTGTAGGTGATGGTGTTAGTGTATCAAACGCACTTGGACAAGTCCTAATAGCAACGTTATTTGCATATGATGGATGGATAAATGTTGGGGCTATATCAGGAGAAATGAAGTCTCCAGAGAAAGATTTGCCAAGAGCAATAGTTGGTGGCTTATCGTTAGTTATGGCAGTTTATATTATAATAAATATAGCTTACCTTTGGGTAGTGCCAGCAAGTGAATTAGCAACAGTTACTTCCCCAGCTACATTAGTAGCAACAAGATTATTTGGAAACTTAGGTGGAAAAGTAATAACTGTTGGTATATTAATATCAGTATTTGGTACATTGAATGGGTACTTATTGACAGGTTCAAGAATACCATATACATTAGCTGAAATGGGAACTTTACCAGCATCTAAAGCTCTTTTAAAAGTAAATTCTGGAGGTTCTCCTGTAAATTCAATATTACTTATAACTGTATTAGCCTGTGTATATGCTTTATCTGGCCAATTTAATCTTCTTACAGATTTAACTATATTTTCAATATGGGTATTTTATGTACTGACTTTTATAGGAGTTATGAGGCTTAGAAGAGAAAAACCTGATTTACACAGACCATATAGAGTTCCTTTATATCCAATAATACCAATCATAGCTATACTGGGAGGTATGTTTGTAATAATAAATCAATTGTTGACTTCAACAGTAATATCTTTAGGTGGAATATTTATAACACTATTAGGTTTGCCAGTTTATTATTATATGAAGAAAAGATAAGTACTTAATTTAAGTTAGATGAATTTGGATAAGAGTAAAAATTAACTTTTATCCAAATTTTTTATAATATTACATAATATAAGTATTTTATATGTTACTTGATGTGCTATCTTGTTTGATTTATAATTTAGTAATTGATGTTTTAAGATAATTAAAGAAACGAGGAATAAAAAATGTTGGGACTTTATATACATATTCCATTTTGTGTAAAAAAATGTAAGTATTGTGATTTTAACTCTTACAAAATGGACATAGATGCAAAAAAAAGATATATAGAAGATTTAAAAATTGAAATGGAATTGTACAGTAATAAATTATATAAGGATAACAAATACAAGAAGAAAGAAGATTACCATCTAAATAGTGATGATACAATAACGAGTATATTTGTAGGAGGAGGTACACCTAGTATATTGACATCTGATGAAATAAGAGAAATATTTACAAGTGTAAGAGCAATGTTTAATATAGATAAGAATGCAGAAATAACTATAGAGTGTAATCCTGGTACACTGACACTAGAAAAATTAAAAACTATGAAAGATATTGGTATAAATAGACTTAGTATTGGTTTACAAGCTGTTCAAGAACAACATTTGAACTTTATAGGAAGAATACATACTTATGAAGAATTTGAGAAAAACTATAAAGATGCATTAAGTGTAGGCTTTAAAAATATTAATATAGATTTAATGTACAGTCTTCCAAATCAAACTCTATGTGATTGGAAGGAAACCCTTCAAAAAGTTTCAGACCTAAATCCAACACATATATCAGCCTATTCTCTTATATTAGAAGAAGGAACAGAGTTATATAATATGTATGAGAATAATAAGTTTGAGCTCATAGATGAAAATATGGATATAGAAATGTATGAGTATACAATAAACTATCTAAAATCAAAAGGGTATAATCAATACGAAATATCAAATTACTCAAAAGATGGTTATAATTGTGAGCATAATATCTTATATTGGGAATGTGAACATTACATAGGTCTAGGAGCAGGAGCTTCTGGTTATATTAATAAGAATAGATATAATAATTTAGAATCTTTAGATGACTATCATTTGAGTTTAACAAAAAGAGAGAAACCAATACAAGAAAATGAGATTCTTTCTGAAAAAGATATGATAGAAGAGAAGATATTTATGGGGCTTAGAATGAATAAAGGTATAGAATTTGAAGATTTTAAAAAAAAATTTGGGCTAGATTTTAGAGAAAAATATAATAAGCAAATAGAAATGTTATTAGATAGAAAGCTTATAAATCAAAGCTTTGAGGGAATACAACTAACTCAAAAAGGAAGAAAAATATCTAATAGTATCTTTATAGAATTTATGGAATAATTTTTAAGGTGTTGACAAAATAAATTTATAATGGTATATAATATATATAATCTTTTTAGCACTCGAACTTGGTGAGTGCTAACAGCTAGGAGGCATAATAAGATGGAATTAAATGAAAGAAAATTAAATATCCTCAAAGCTATAGTTAAAGATTATATAGAAACAGCTGAAGCTATAGGTTCTAGAACAATATCTAAAAGACATGATTTAGGTGTTAGTGCTGCTACCATAAGAAACGAAATGGCTGACCTTGAAGAATTAGGGTACTTGATTCAGCCTCATACTTCTGCGGGTAGAGTTCCGTCTGAAAAAGGCTATAAGTTATATGTAAACTCTCTTATGAGTAAAAGCGAATTGGATGATAATGATAAAATTCTTATTGAACAATGTATGAATCATAATATAAATCATATAAAAGAATTGATTCATGAAACTTCAAAGCTATTATCTCAACTAACAAACTATACAACTGTAGCAGTTACTAAGAGTTTAATAAATCAAAGTGTTATAAAGCACATACAATTGGTTGCTATGAATGACAATAATATTTTACTTATAGTTGTAACAGATAAAGGAGATTTAAAAAAAGCTAACCTTACAACTAATGTATATTTAGATCAATCTAAGTTAAACTTGATTTCTGATAATCTTACAAGGAAGCTCTTAGGTAAAAGTATAACAGATTTGGATGATAATCTAATTGCTTTTATTAAATACGAAATAAGTGAGTATTCTGGGCTTATAGATGAGCTTTTAAATGCTTTGAATTCAAATATGAAAGAAGAAGATTTTTCTCTATCATTAAATGGAGCTACTAACATATTTAGCTATCCAGAATTTAATGATGTACTAAAAGCAAAGTCATTTTTAAATATGTTGGAGAAAAAAGAGACAATAGCTGACATAATTAAATCAAAGGGAATACAAAAAGACAATCTAAATATAATAATTGGTAGTGATAATGATTGTGAATTGGCACAGGATTGTAGTATAGTTACAGCAACTTATAATGTAGATAGAGACTTGGTTGGGCGAATAAGTTTTATAGGCCCTACAAGAATGGATTATGCTAGAATTTACTCTATAATAAATTATATGAGTTTATTAATTAATAGAAAGTAAAGAAATTTTAAATTGAGAGGTGTAAAGTCTTGGATAAAAAAAATGAGCAACAGGAAGTAAAAGAAGAAAATGATACTTCTATTAACCAAGAATCTGAAACTCAAGTAGAGTTAGAAGAGGAAATTGTTAATGAAGAATGTAAGGAATCAAGTGAAACAAGTGATGAAAAAGAAGTTGATGATGAAAATGTAACAGATATAAATTCTAAATTAGCAGAAAAAAAATTGCAAGACGAATTAGATGAATCAAATGATAAATATCAAAGACTTCAAGCCGAATATGCAAACTACAGAAGAAGAACTCAACAAGAAAAAGAGACGATAGGTGTGTTTGCAAATGAAAAGATAATAACTGAGTTGATACCAGTTATAGATAGTATGGAAAGAGCCTTAGATGCATGTGAAGATAAGGAAGATACTATGTATAAGGGTATAAGCCTTGTACATAAACAGTTAATGGACACTCTAGTAAAATTTGGAGTAGAAGAAATAGAAGCAGAATCTAAGGAATTTGACCCTAATTTACACCTAGCAGTTATGCAAGAAAGTGTAGATGGAGTTGAAGCAAATCAAATAGTAATGGTACTTCAAAAAGGATATAAGCTAGGAACTAAAGTTATAAGACCTTCAATGGTTAAAGTTTCTTGCTAAGTATAAATTAAAGGTTGATTATTTAACCTAATATAAAATATTCAAATAAGTAAAACTTAATTATATAATTACTCGAGGAGGATTTTAGTCATGGGAAAAATAATAGGAATAGATTTAGGAACAACAAATTCATGTGTTGCAGTATTAGAAGGTGGAGAAGCACAAATAATAGCAAATAGTGAAGGTATGAGAACTACTCCATCAGTAGTAGCATTTACAAAAGATGGTGAAAGAATAGTTGGAGAGCCTGCAAAAAGACAAGCAGTTACAAATGCAGATAAAACAATAACTTCTATAAAAACTCATATGGGAACTGATTACAAAGTAAATATAGATGGAAAATCATATACTCCACAAGAAATATCAGCAATAATATTACAAAAATTAAAATCAGATGCAGAAAGTTACTTAGGACAAACAGTAACAGAGGCAGTTATAACAGTACCAGCTTACTTTACAGATGCTCAAAGACAAGCTACTAAAGATGCTGGTAGAATAGCAGGACTTGATGTTAAGAGAATAATAAACGAACCAACAGCAGCTGCTCTTGCTTATGGTATGGATAAATTAGACCAAGAAAAGAAAATATTAGTATTTGACTTAGGTGGAGGAACTTTTGACGTATCTATACTTGAAATAGGAGATGGAACTTTCGAAGTTTTAGCTACAGCTGGTAACAATAGATTAGGTGGAGATGATTTTGACCAAATAGTAATAGACTATTTAGCGGATGAATTCAAAAAAGCTGAAGGTGTAGACTTAAGAAATGATAATATGGCTCTTCAAAGATTAAAAGAAGCAGCAGAAAAGGCTAAGAAAGAATTATCATCAACAATGAATTCAAACATAAACTTACCTTTCATAACTGCTACAGCAGAAGGACCAAAACACTTAAATATAGACTTATCAAGAGCTAAATTTGAAGAATTAACTAGAGGTTTAGTTGAAAAAACTATGGAACCAACTAAGAGAGCTTTACAAGATGCTGGACTTTCTACAGGTGATATAGATGATGTATTATTAGTAGGTGGTTCTACAAGAATACCAGCAGTACAAGAAGCGGTTAAGAAATTTATAGGAAAAGACCCTCATAAAGGTATAAACCCAGATGAGTGTGTTGCAGCAGGAGCTTCTATACAAGCAGGAGTTTTAGCAGGAGATGTTAAAGATTTATTATTACTAGACGTTACTCCATTATCTCTTGGTATAGAAACTATGGGTAATGTAATGACTAAAATAATAGAAAGAAACACTACAATACCAACTAAGAAATCTCAAGTATTCTCAACTGCTGCTGATAATCAAACAGCTGTTGATATACATGTTCTTCAAGGTGAAAGAAGTATGGCTTATGACAATACAACTTTAGGAAGATTCCAATTAACAGATATACCACCAGCACAAAGAGGAATACCTCAAATAGAAGTTACATTTGATATAGATGCAAATGGTATAGTTAATGTTTCAGCTAAAGACTTAGGTACAGGAAAAGAACAAAAAATAACTATAACATCAAACACTAATCTATCAGAATCAGAGATAGAGCAAAAGATAAAAGAAGCAGAAATGAATGCAGAAGCTGACAAACAAAAGAAAGAAAAAATAGAAGCATTTAACCAAGCTGAATCTACTATATATCAAACTGAAAAGACTTTAAATGAACTTGGAGATAAAATAAGCTCAAGTGATAAAGAAGATATAGAAAAAGCTATAGAAAACTTAAAATCTGTAAAAGACAAACAAGATGCTACAGCAGAAGAACTTAAGAAAGCTACAGATGAAGTAATGACTAAGTTCCAAAAAGTATCTCAAGAAATGTACCAACAAGCAGCTCAAGGAGCAGAACAACAAGCTCAAGACAATGGACCTAAAGATGACAATGTAGTAGATGCTGACTTTAAAGAGGTAGATGAAGACAAATAAGATATATAATATGTAACACTAAATGATAGCTGGATAATATATGATTTATGAAAATCATATAGATGTTAAAGATATATGGACAATATACATCATAAAGAATATAATATATCATAGATTATATAACTTAAAGTAGAATATAAGAATTAATGATAGCTTGTAGTTTATTATTCTACAAGCTATCGTTTTGTAAAATGAAGGTGGTGTCAATTTTTGAGTACAAAAAGGGATTATTATGAAGTCTTAGGCATCAGTAAAGGTGCAGAAGCTCAAGAGATAAAAAAAGCTTATAGAAAATTAGCAATGAAGTACCATCCAGATAGAAATCCTGGCGATAAAGAAGCAGAAGAAAAGTTTAAAGAGATAAATGAAGCTTATGAAGTACTATCAGATGATACAAAGAGAAAAACTTACGACCAGTTTGGGCATGATGGGCTAAATGGTCAAGGCGGTTTTGGCGGTCAAGGAGGATTTGGCGGTCAAGGCTTTGGTGGTTTTGAAGATATGTTTGGAGACATATTTGGAGACATGTTTGGAGGAGGCTTCGGAGGTGGAAGACAGAGAAGAAGAGGTCCTCAACGTGGTGCGGATATAAGACAAAGTGTCACTATATCTTTTGAAGAAGCTGCATTTGGTAAAAAGATGTCTATAAAAGTAAACAGAAGTGAAGAGTGTGAAGAATGTAGTGGAACTGGAGCAAAACCAGGTACATCAAAGAAAACTTGTTCAACTTGTAATGGAACTGGTCAAGTTAGAACTGTTCAAAGAACTCCATTTGGTAATATAGCAAGCTCAAGACCTTGTAGTGCTTGTAATGGAACTGGAGAAGTTATTGAATCTCCATGTAGTAAATGTCATGGAACTGGAAATACAAGAAAAGTTAAGACTATAGAAGTAGACATACCTGCAGGTATAGATGATGGTCAAATGATAAAACTTTCTGGTCAAGGTGAAGTAGGAGAAAAAGGTGCTCCAAGAGGAGACTTATATATCGTAGTTAATGTTAAGTCACATCCACTATTTACTAGGGATGGAAATGATATTTACTTTGAGATGCCAATTACATTTGTTCAAGCAACTTTAGGTGATGAGATAGAAGTACCTACTTTGGATGGAAAAGTTAAATATAGCGTGCCAGAAGGAACACAAACTGGAACTGTATTTAGACTTAAAGAAAAAGGAATCCCTAGAATTAGAGGTAATTCAAGAGGAGACCAGTATGTTAAAGTTGTAGTTGAAATTCCTAAAAAATTAAATGACAAGCAAAAAGACCTGTTAAAGGAATTTGCGAAGGAGTGTGGGTCGAACGTCCACGAAAAGAAAAAAACATTCGGACAGAAAATAGAAGATATGTTTAAGAAAAAGTAATTAAAATGGCCAATATATAATCGTATTTCTGAAATCTTATCTATTTAAGAGATTTCCAATGGAAATAGTATGATTTTTATATTGGCTATTTTTATAGAAAAAATAAAAACTGAATATAAATAATTTTCTGAAAAATACTTGTCCCCAAATATATAATATGCTATAATATAATCAAACAACAGAAAGGGGTGATTCCAGTGGGAACGGATGTGGCACTGCCAAATGATGAAGAAAACTCAATTATAATATGTAAGATAAAATTAGATACTTTTAGTGCTATATTAAGTACTGGAAAAACTCACGAGCTGGGATAATTATTGTAATTACCTAGACTTAAACCTTTAATAGTAAAATAGTAATATTCTATAGACAAGGTATCTAATTTTTAAATCTTTTGTATAGTATAAATTAATATTTTTACAAAAGATTTATCTGATTATAATTCAGTTATGAAAAGTTAGTTGTAAATTGATTTTAATATGTATATGTTGTGTAGAAAGTCAAATTCTACCTACTAAAAGGCATACTTAAGATTTGTTTGATATTTAGTTATAAATAATGTTGTAGATAAAAAATAAGTAGATATAAAGACTTAAAATACTTGTTTTAGATATAGTTTGTTTTGAACGCTTAACAAATTAAAATAATTAATAAAATAGGCATCTTCTCATAGTAAAAATATACTATGGGAAGATGTTTTTACTTTGTGTATAAGTTGTTATGAAAAATTTGCATAGTGTCACATTTTAATATACTATATATATAATAAAATATAGAGCAAAATTAAATGATTCAAAAGAGAAAGGTGAAAAGGATGTATTATATAGGTGTAGATATAGGTGGAACAGGTATACAAGCAGGTGTAGTTGATAATAATGGAAAGATACTTTTTAGGTCAGAATGTAAAACTGTTATTGAAAAAGGTTTTGAAGGAATACTTAATGACATAAAAGTAATGATTGATAAGTTGCTAGAAGAGAATGAGCTTACTATTAGCAATATAAAATCTATTGGATTTGGAGTACCTGGCTTTATAAATAAAGATGGTTTAGTAACATGTGTAAATTTAAAATGGGATGGAAAAGATTTTAATAATGAACTAAAAAGAATCTTTCCAGAGGTTGAAATTCATGGAGAAAATGATGCAACAGTAGCAGCACTTGGAGAAGCTAAATTTGGAAGCATGAAAGGTGCTGATGTTGGTGTTTTATATACTTTAGGAACTGGTGTAGGTGGAGGAATAGTAATTAATCAAAAAGTTTTTTCTGGAGCACATGGATTAGGCTCAGAAATAGGTCATCAAATTATAGGAGAAAACTATTTTGATTGTAATTGTGGAAATAATGGTTGTGTAGAAACTTTTTGTTCTGCAACTGCAATTATAAAGTATTCTCAGAAGTTGATACAAGAAGGACGAGAAAGTATGATTTTAAATTTAGCAGAAGGACATTTAGAAAATATAAATGCAAAGATGGTGTTTGATTCATATAGGGAAAATGATGAAGTTGCAATTGAAGTAATAAATCGATTTAAGGAGTATTTAGCTAAAACTTTTGCAAATACAATAAATTCTTTAGACCCAGAAATTATATCTATCGGTGGAGGTATTTCTAAAGCTAGTGATATAATACTCGATGGAATAGAGGACTTAGTAAGAAAATTTGTATTGTACAAAAAAGAAGATATAGCTACAATTACATGTGCAACTTTAGGATCAGACGCAGGAATTATAGGAGCTGCTTTTTTATAAGGTAAAGGAGTTGCTTACTGGAGGCATGATATATGAGTAAGATAAATGCTAGAAGAACACTTTTTTTGATAGCAATAGGTTCAGGAACTATGCTTAATCCTCTTAATTCGTCTATGATTTCACTTGCTTTACATAGTATACAAAATGATTTTCATATTAGTTTTACAACTGTATCGTGGATTGTTTCAGCGTTTTATTTGGCTAGTGCCATTGCACAACCAGTTTCAGGGAAGATAGGAGATTTAATAGGTAGGAAAGTCTTGTTTTTGAGTGGTTTGATACTTGTGATTTTGTCAGCATCTATAGTACCATTTGTTCAATCATTTTTTATATTGATTTTTATAAGAGTAATTCAGGCTATTGGAACAAGTACCCTATATCCATCTGGGGTTGCTCTTATACAAAATAATATAAAGGAAAGACAATCTTCTGCATTAGCCGTTTTAACTATCTTTGCTTCAACTACAGCAGGGTTAGGACCAACATTAGGAGGTTTATTATTGGATTTAGGTGGATGGCATGCTATATTTCTTGTCAACATACCTATTGTTATGGTTTCTATATGTCTAGGATATTTTTTATTTCCAAAAGAAACAAAAGAGAAGAACTGTATAAAAGAGACTTTAAAAAATGTATTATCGAGATTAGATATTATTGGTATACTTATATTTTCAATTGCAATGATTTTTCTATTACTATTCTTGTTATCTATGAAGGAGTCTCTTAATTTAGAACAACTTGTATTGGGTGTAATATTGATGTGTATTTTTATTTGGCATGAGCTTAGAACAAAATTACCATTTATAGATATTAAGTTATTTATAAATAATCCTAAGCTGTCAAAGGTCTATTTACAGTTTATTATATTAAATTTCTTTAATTATATTTTGTTTTTTGGTCTTCCTAGTTACTTTCAAGATGCACTACATTATAGTGCAAAATCGACTGGGCTATTTATGTTATTTATGTCTGGTATAGGTATATTTATATCTCCATTAACTGGGAGATGGATAGACAAATCTGGTACTAGATTGCCTCTGATGATGTCATCAATTTTTATGTTGATTAGTGCAGTACTTCTTTCAATAGTTTTTGTTCATATACCAGTAATAGGAAAGGGCATTATTTTATCATTGGCGGGTATTAGCTATGGAGTTGGGAATGTGGCATTACAATCCTCTATGTTTAAAGAAAGCCCTTCTGACAGTATAGGGACAGCTTCAGGTCTATTTCAAACTAGTCGTTATTTAGGTTCTATTTTAGCAACAGTTTTACTTGGAATGGTATTTGAAGCAAGTATAACATCAGCTCAATTTCAAATATTAGGTTATGTTATGGTGGTTTTAGGTACAATAAGTTTTTTATTGAATTTTGTTTTAAAGAAAGAATTAAGAACAGTAAAATAGTAGATTTATGGATTTAATAAGTCTAGTATTTTACACACTTGAAAATATTGTTTGTAAAACATGAGTGATTGATATTTATAAACTTCAAGCTTTTAAATAAAGAATACTTAATAAGTATACAATATTATAAATTAAAATTAAGCAGAACTTTGAACTAATGTTTTGGAGTTCTGCTTAATTTAGTACTTAAATTTTTTTATATAGAAAATAAGATTTGACACTCAGATAAAAAATCATTGCATTTTCAAAATTTTTCAAATCAAATCCAAGTATCTCATTGATTTTTTCCAACCTATATACCAGTGTGTTTCTATGTAAAAACATACTAGTAGATGTCCTAGAGATATTTAAATCATTACTTATAAACTTTATTCCTGTATATAGAAGTTCTTCATCAATAGATTTAATCTTATTAAAGTCTATTAATTTATTGAGTGTATTATCTTTATTAATCAAATCAAAAGTTTTATATCTAATGAGGTCAAATAAATTTAAAAATTTATTTTCAGCGTTATCTTTTACAATATAAGGTAGTAAGTCAGAACATAATTGTAATCTAAAATTAAAATCGGATTTATTATCTAACTCACCAAGATAAAAAATATAGGTACTTTGATAAGTTTCAGTTTCAATTATATTTTGTGTAGTTATATTAATATCTAAGTTGTATTTAGAATTTATAATAAAAAAACCATTGTGTTGTATTATATTTATATTATCATATAAGTTATAAAAAATATTTTTTAGATATTCAAAATCTATATGAGACTGATAAATTAAATAAAAGTTACCTTTTAGATTGTCGAGATTATTTTCAACTAGAAAATCAACAACATAAATAGTATTGTTGAAAGTGATTAAATTGCTATTAGAACTTAAACTTTGATTTTCATACGGATAGATATTTATTTTTTTATTAAGTTGTCTTTCTAAAAAACTTTTTAAATCTTCCATAAAGTCTCCTTAAAAATAAGATTATATTCTTATCTTATAGCTAAAGTAGTTTCTTTGTCAAATATGTGTATTCTACTGCTATCAACTGAAAGTGTTAAGTCATCACCAACATTAATTCTGTTTTTACTATCAAATCTAATTGTTATCGTATTTTCACCTAATTTTAAGTGAGCATAAGTTTCTGCTCCCATAAGTTCTTTTATTTCAATCTTTGATTTAAAACAAGTATCTGGGTTGGATTTAATAAAAGCATCTTCTACATGAATATCTTCTGGTCTGATACCTATAACGACTTCATTATTAATATAATTGTCTTTTATTAAATTGTAGTGTTTTTCCTTATTCAATTTAAGTTTAATATTTTCATTTTGTGCATAGATTTCATTGTTCTCCTCTATTAATATTACATCAATAAAATTCATCTGTGGTGCTCCAATAAATCCTGCAACAAATATATTAGCTGGATAATCATATACATCTTGTGGAGTTGCAATTTGTTGAACTACTCCATCTTTCATTACAACGATTCTATCGGCCATAGTCATAGCCTCAACTTGGTCATGTGTTACATAGATAAATGTAGTTCCAAGCTGTTGGTGAAGTTTAGTTATCTCTGTTCTCATGGCAGTTCTAAGTTTTGCATCTAAGTTGGATAGGGGTTCATCCATTAAGAATACCTTAGGATTTCTAACTATTGCACGCCCTAATGCAACCCTTTGTCTCTGTCCTCCAGATAATGTTTTAGGTTTTTTATTTAAAAGAGGCGTTAAATCTAATATTTTAGCAGCTTCTTTAACTTTTTTGTCTATCTCATCTTTGGATAATTTTCTAAGTTTAAGTGCAAATGCCATATTTTCATAAACTGATAAGTGAGGATATAAAGCATAGTTTTGAAAAACCATAGCTATATCTCTATCTTTTGGTTCTATATCATTGACTAGTTTATCTCCAATGTATAATTCTCCTTCAGAGATTTCTTCAAGACCAGCAATCATTCTAAGTGTGGTTGATTTACCACAACCAGATGGACCTACTAAAACGATAAATTCTTTATCATTGATATCTATATTTATATTTTTTACTGCATTAAATCCATTAGAGTAAAGTTTTGATATATTTTTTAAGATTACTTCAGACATTGTGTTCTCCTTAATATTTAAATTTTAATTATATAGTATCAAATTTTTTTATTCTATTAAATGTGTAAAATAGCCAAACTTTTTT
Source organism: Clostridioides sp. GD02377 (assembly GCF_045899875.1). Classification (NCBI taxonomy): domain Bacteria; kingdom Bacillati; phylum Bacillota; class Clostridia; order Peptostreptococcales; family Peptostreptococcaceae; genus Clostridioides; species Clostridioides sp. GD02377. The sequence continues at coordinate 96,259 of NZ_JBJODA010000003.1, read as the reverse complement.
GTTTAATAGTTTAATTACTATTATTTTTACATATAATGTAGATTATTATGTAATCTGTAAAAGAGATTAAAAGTGATATTTATTATTTTTTTAATAAAATTTAATAATATATGGTTTCTAAATTACTGTTTATATACTTAGCTTGGTAAAAATTGAAAAGTATATGTAATTAAGATATTACTATTAAAAATTTATAAAACAAAAAAGTATGATATTTATGATATAATAAAAGTTATGGAAAAACAGGAAGATTACTATAAAGAAGAGAGGTAAACTTATGAATAATTGGATAGAAGTAACTATAAAAACAACAACAGAAGCAGTTGAACCTATAACAAATATACTATATGAACAAGGAGCTGGTGGGGCTGTAATAGAAGACCCAAAAGACTTTTTATTTCAGAAGAAAAATGAATTAGATTGGGACTATGTTGAAGAAGAAGTATTTAAAAAGAATGAAGAAGATGATGTACTTATAAAAACTTACGTTTCAGAAGAAAAAAATGTGATGGAATTTGTCGAAATAATAAAGCAAAAAGTTTTAGGTCTAAAAGATTTTGGTATAGATATAGGTGAAGGAAGTGTATCATTAGACCAAGTAAATGAAGCTGATTGGGCAAATGCATGGAAGGCATATTACAAACCAACAAAAGTAGGACAAAGAGTAGTAGTAAAACCTACATGGGAAGATTATACTGTGCAAGAAGGGGACCTAATAATAGAGCTTGACCCTGGTATGGCATTTGGTACAGGGACACATGAGACTACTAGTATGTGTATAAGAGAATTAGAAAAATATGTGAACAAAGATTCTAAAGTATTTGATATTGGTTGTGGTAGTGGAATACTTGCAATAGCAGCAGCCAAATTAGGGGCAAAAGAAGTTATAGCTGTAGATTTAGATGAAGTGGCAGTAAAAGTTGCAAAAGAAAATGTGATTGAAAATAAGGTAGAGGAAAATGTATCTGTAATGCATGGTAATTTAACAGATGTAATAAAAGATAAAGCTGATGTAATAGTTGCAAATATAATAGCTGATATAATAAAAATACTTGCAAAAGATGTTCAAAACTTTATGAAAGAAGATGCTATATTCATATCTTCAGGTATAATTCTGGACAAAGTAGAAGAAGTTAAAGAAAGTTTAATTGAAAATGGATTTGAAATAGTTGAAGTTCAAAAATTAGGTGAATGGTCAGCAATAGTTTCTAAGCTTAAAAAATAGAGGGTATGGTGGAGTATAATGGACAGATTTTTTGTTGAAAAAAATAATATAAATCTACAAGATAAAACTTGCACTATAGAAGGTGAAGATGTAAAACATATTTCAAAAGTTTTAAGATGTAAGTTAGGCGAGAAGCTTGAGGTATGTGACAAGAATAATAATGAGTATATTTGTGAGATAACGAATATAGATAAAAGTGTGGTTAATTTAAATATTTTAGAAAAAGTTGATATAAATAGAGAATCAGTACTTAAAATAAGATTATATCAAGGGCTTCCCAAAGCCCCAAAAATGGAGATGATACTTCAAAAGTTAACTGAAGTAGGTGTAGAAGAAATAATATTAGTTCAAACTAAGAGAAGTGTTACTAAAGTTGATGACAAAAAAGAAGACAAAAAATTTGAACGTTGGGAAAGAATAATTTATGAAGCAGCAAAGCAAAGTAAAAGAGGTAAAATACCAAAACTAAGAGGTATTTTAAGTTTTAGAGAAGCTTTAGAAGATATGAAGAAAAATAATATAAATATTTGCCCTTATGAAAATGAAAGAACAGTTTCAATAAAAGATGCACTTAAAAAGTGTGATTCTAATATAGATAGTGTTGGAATTTTTGTAGGTCCTGAAGGTGGATTTTCTGAAGAAGAGATAGAGCAAGTACAACAAGATAATTGTAGTGTTGTATCATTAGGGCCTAGAATATTGAGAACTGAGACAGCTTCTGTTGTAGCATCAACAATAACTTTGTATGAGCTAAGTGATTTAGGAGGAGAAAAATAAATTGAAAAAAGTAGCTTTTTATACACTTGGGTGTAAAGTCAATCAATATGAAACTGAGGCTATGTTAGAGCTATTTGAAAAAGATGGTTATGAACAAGTTAATAGTGAAGAATATGCTGATGTTTATGTTATAAATACATGTACAGTTACTCATATGAGTGATAGAAAATCTCGTCAATATATAAGACGAGTTAAAAAGAAGAATCCAGATGCAATAATAGCCGTGGTGGGATGCTATTCTCAGGTATCTCCAGAGGAAATTTTGGATATAGAAGAAGTAAATTTAGTTATGGGTACAAATGACAGAAGAAAGATTGTTGAAGAAATTAAAAAGATAGATGCAAGTAAGAAAGTTAGTACAGTTGATGATATAATGAAGGTTAAAGCATTTGAAGAAATAGAAATCAGTCAAACTAACGGAAAGACTAGAGCATTTATGAAAATACAAGATGGATGTGACAGATTTTGTACCTACTGTATAATTCCTTATGCACGAGGACGCGTTAGAAGTAGAGATATTGATAGTATAGTCGATGAAGTGAAAAAATTGGCTAATAATGGCTATAAAGAGGTCGTATTAACAGGAATACATGTTGCCTCTTATGGAAAAGATTTAAAAGATAAGGATATTAAACTTCTTGATGTAATAAAACAAATAAATGAAATAGATAAAATAGAGAGAATTAGACTTAGTTCTGTTGAACCAATCTTATTTACAGATGAATTTGTGAATGAAGTTTTAAAGATGGATAAAGTTTGTCCTCATTACCATTTATCACTTCAAAGTGGATGTGATGAAACTTTAAAAAGAATGAATAGAAGATACACAACTTCAGAGTACAAAACTATTGTAGATAGATTGAGAAGTAAAATGCCAAATGTCGCAATAACTACAGATGTGATAGTAGGATTTCCAGGAGAGACAAACGATGAGTTTAAAGAAACATATGAGTTTTTAAAAGAAATAGAGCTTTCACAAATGCATATTTTTAAATACTCACCAAGAAAAGGGACTCCAGCTGCGACTATGGAAAATCAGGTTGACCCTCAAATGAAACATTTTAGAAGTGAGCAACTTTTAAATTTAAGCAAAGTAAATTTTAATAAATTTGCAAATAAATTTATTGGAAGTGAGTTAGATGTTTTATTTGAACAAAATATAGAAGGCAATAAATTTGAGGGGCTAACATCAAATTATATAAGAGTTGTTGTTGAAAGTGACAAAAATATACAAGGTCAGATATTAAAAGTGAAAATAAATGACGTAAAAGATGAATATGTAGAAGGAATTTTGATATAACATGTAGAAATTATAATATTTATAAGATAGGAGGTGGAAAAAATGGATTGTATTTTTTGTAAAATAGCGAACGGAGAAATACCTTCAACTAAAGTTTATGAAGATGATAGAGTCTTAGCATTTAACGACTTAAACCCAGTTGCTCCATACCATATATTGGTAGTACCTAAAAAACATTACGATAGTGTAATTGATATTCCTGATAAAGAGATGGATATTGTGTCACATATTCATGTTGTTATTAATAAAATAGCTAAGGAGAAAGGTTTTGACCAAACTGGATTCAGAATCATAAATAATTGTGGAAGTGATGGAGGGCAAGAAGTTAAACATTTGCACTATCATATTTTAGCTGGTAAAAAGCTTCCTAATTACGAAGCGGGACAAAACTAAACTAAATTATTGAAAAATTGAGTTCCTTCTTGATAAAAATACTTGATAAAAGTAAAAATTTAGTTTATAATAAACAAAGTGTTAGGTTGTAATGCATATTATGCAAAAAGAACATAGTTACAGTCCCAGCATAATTGCGCTATTGGAGGGAGGGAAAAAGAAATGTCAGAAGTAAGAGTTAGAGAGAATGAAACATTAGACAGCGCTTTAAGAAGATTCAAGCGTCAATGTGCAATGTCTGGCATCATGTCAGAAGTGAGAAAAAGAGAGCACTATGATAAGCCAAGCGTTAAGCGTAAGAAAAAAGCTGAAGCAGCAAGAAGAAAAAACGCTAAGAAATAGTAGTAAATAAGAATAAAGAGGTGAAGGGGATGTCCCTTAAGCAAAAGTTACAAGAGGATTTGAAATCTTCTATGAAAAACAAAGATACAGTGAGAAAATCTGTAGTAACTTTAATAAGAGCTTCCATTAAACAGTATGAGGTTGATAATAGAGTCGAACTTGATGAAGATGGAATTATCGATGTAATAGCAAAGCAATTAAAGCAACGTAGAGATGCATTAGTTGAATTTGAAAAAGCTGGAAGAGAAGACTTAATAAAAGAAACAGAAGCTGAAATTGAAGTTTTAAAAGAGTACCTACCTCAACAATTAAGCGAAGAAGAGTTAGAAGAAATTGTAAAATCTACTATATCTGAAGTAGGAGCAACTTCTATGAAGGATATGGGAAAAATAATGTCAGTTATCCAACCAAAGGTTAAAGGAAGAGCTGATGGAAAACTTATAAATAAGTTGGTAAAACAAAACTTACAATAGATTGATATAGCCTAGAGAGAAATCTCTAGGCTTTTTATATTTTTTGAGAATAACAAGTCATATTTGAGCATATCTATAATCAAAGAAAATTTTGAAAGAAGGGGAAGAATTTGATTATATCAGTAAAGGAAATTAGAAATTTTTTGATAAACATATTGATACCATTAATAATAGGTTATTTAAGTAGTGTTTTAACAATGATTATTAGTGGGACAGATATCTCAACCTACTATTTACAGCTCACAAAGCCAAGCTTTGCACCACCAGCATTTATCTTTCCGATAGTTTGGACTATATTGTACATATTGATGGGTATATCTTCATACTTAATATTAAGAAAGGGTTACAATTTACCTAAGGTAAGAGATGCAATCTTTTATTATGGGTTACAACTTGCATTAAATTTTGTTTGGACTATATTATTTTTTGGATTTGGACTTAGATTTACAGCTTTAGTAGACATAATAATAATGATTTTGGTTTCTGTAATAATGATTTCAAAGTTTTCTAAAATAGATAAGAGAGCTGGATACATAAATTTGGTTTATTTGATGTGGCTTGTTTATGCTGGATTCTTGAATTATTTTATATGGTTTATTAATAAATAGAATGTAAAGATTCTGTAAATTACCCTGTACTTTTAATAATATCATATCAAATAAAAAATGAATAGACTATTAAAAAGAATCATTTTCATATACAATAATATTAATTTAAATATAATAAATTTATCAAAATTGTATTTAAAGATTAACATATTAAAGTATTAGAATTGGAAAGGCTTGAAGGGAGAGGTTTTTATGCAAATAATAGTATCTGGGAGACAAATGAAATTAACTGACGGAATAAAAGGATACGTAGATGGAAAATTAAGTAGGTTAGAAAAATACCTTGATCCTGAATCAGAAGTGAAAGTAACAGTAAGTGCGAAAAAGGATAGACAAAAAGTTGAGGTCACAATAATTCCTATTAGTGGGCAAATAATAAGAGCAGAAGATGTAGAAGATGATTTATATGCAGCAATTGACATTGTTTGTGACAAATTAAGTAGACAAGTTGTCAAGTATAAAACTAAAGTTAAAGACAAAGGTCAAAATAATAAGAGCATAAGATTTGAAAATGTTGACTTTATAGATAACAGCAGTGAATTTAATGATTATGATTATGATGATGAAGAAGATGAAAATATAGTTATAGAAAGAAGAAAGAAATTTAATGTAAAACCTATGAGTTCAGAAGAGGCAATACTTCAAATGGAATTGGTAGGACACAATTTCTATATGTTTAGAAATCAAGATAATTTTGAAATAAACATAGTGTATAAGCGTAAAGCTGGTGGATATGGTTTAATAGAACAAGACTAATAAAAAAATTGTATACATTGTAGATTCTATATAAGAAAAATAAAAAGGTAATCATGTTGATTTTTTATCAATATGATTACCTTTTTATTGTTTAAATAATATATTAATTATTAGGGTATTTATTGTATAAAAATTTTAGAACTAATCTGTTATAACATCAATAAAGTGCATAAATACCTATTTCAAGCATAAAATTAATTAAGGGGGTAATGCTTATGTTAGAAATATCCACTGATTTACAGGTAAATCAACCAGTTGTTACTGTTACAGGTAATACGTTTATTAGTATAGAAAATTATCTATCAATACTTGAGTATGAAGTTGATTTAATAAGAATAAAGACCAAAGTTAAAACGATTAAAATATCTGGTGATAAACTTTCGCTTAAGTATATTACTGATAGTGAGATAGGTATAAAAGGAATTATCTACAATATGGAGTATGTTGATTAGGAGGAGATACACTTGATAAGCTTTATAAGGGGATACTATGTTATAGTTGTGGAAGGAGTAGGACTTGAACAATTTTTAAATCATCTTATAAGAAATGGGATAAGTGTTTACAATGTAACTAGAATAAAAAATACTAAAATTGAGTTTCATATAGATAGACAAGATATAAAAGAATTTAAGAATATTTATAGAGGTAGTAAGTTTGAGATAAAGGTAAAACAAAAAACAGGGGTTCCTTTTATTATTAAAAGAATTTATAAGCACAAAGGTATGTGGATTTGTGCTATTCTCTCTTTATTTTTATTGATGTCTACATCGCAGTTTGTGACAGATGTATATATACAATCTCCTGAAGGTATAAAAAAAGAAGCTCTCAGAAGTGAACTTTACAAGGTTGGAGTAAGGCCAGGAGTTTATAAGAAGAGTATTGATAGAAAAGAAGTTAGAGACCATATGATGTCGAAATTTAATGATGTGGCGTATTTATCTATTAATGTAAAAGGAACAAATATATTTGTTACTGTTACGAAAAAAGCAGAATCCCTAAAATCTACAGACCAATCAAATTATTGTAATGTAATTGCTTTAAAAAATGGTATAATAGAAAAGGTAATCCCTAGAAGTGGTAAATCCGTTATTAAATCTGGAGATATAGTACAAAAGGGAGATGTATTGCTAAATGGAGCTAATACAAAATCAATACCAGAAGTATGGGCAAGTACTTTTTATGAATCTGCCAAGAAGGCAAGTTATGTGGACACTGTAAATAAAAAGACAGGAGAAAAGAAAAACATATACACAATAAGCTTTTATGATAAAGAATTTACAATGAGGAAAAATATAAAATATAAAAATTATGTTGTTGAAAATAAAGAAAAAAAATTAGCAATAGGAGATTATACTTTTCCAATAAAGATAAAGACGAGTACCTTCTATGAAACAAAAAAAGTTGAGGTAAAAAGAAATAAAGAAGAGTTGAAAAAAGAATTATCTGAAAAAGCTTTAAAAGAGTTAGAATACATAATCCCAGCTTCGGCTAGAATAATAGATGTAAAACATAACTTTAAGGTTAATAAAAACATGTTAGAATATTTAATAACAGTTCAAACTAGTGAAAATATTGCTAAAATTTATCCTCTTAGTAAATCAGAAGCAGAAAGATTTATAAAGGAAGAAAGTAAACCAAAAGAAGGAGAAGAGGAAGTTCCTTCTAATCCAGAAAAAAGACCATTAAATGATATAAGAAATGACTTTGATGAAGATACTAAAGATAATAATAAAAATAACTCTAATGAAAATAATAGTAATCAAAATAGTAACAACAGTCAAAATAATAATAGTAACAATAACTAATAAAATTAAACTTAAAACTTGAGGAGGAACAATTCAATTGATAATACAAAAAAAATTTACAATAGCAGATGGGAATTTTGAAAGAGAATTATTTGGAAATTTTGATGAAAATGTAAAATTAATAGAGAAAACTTTAAATATAGATGTGATACTTAGAGAAGGCAATATAATTTTAATTGGAGAAGAAAAAAATGTAGATTCTGCACTAAAGCTTATGAATGAATTGCATCAAACTGTATCAAATGGTAAACATTTAGATAAACAGAGTATTTCTTATTCGTTATCCCTTTTACTTGAAGGTAGTGAACAAAAAATAAAAGAACTTGAGGGAACCATTGTTATAACACAAAGAGGGAAAGCTGTTCAACCTAAAACACTAGGTCAAAAAGAATATATAAAGCTTATAGAAAATAATGATATAACTTTTGGCGTTGGACCTGCTGGAACAGGAAAGACTTACCTTGCAGTAGCTATGGCAGTAAAAGCCTTTAAAAGAGATGAGGTTAGTAGAATTATACTTACAAGACCAGCTGTGGAAGCTGGGGAGAGTCTAGGTTTTTTACCAGGGGATTTAAAGGATAAAGTTGACCCATATTTAAGACCATTATATGATGCATTATTTGAAATGTTAGGTGCTGATAAATTTAATAAATATTTGGAAAGAGGCACTATTGAAGTTGCACCACTTGCTTTTATGAGAGGTAGAACACTTGATAATTCTTTTATAATATTGGATGAAGCTCAAAATACTACTTCAGAGCAAATGAAAATGTTTTTAACTAGATTAGGATTTGGCTCTAAGGCTGTAGTTACGGGTGATATAACACAAACAGATTTACCACAAAATAAGAAAAGTGGTCTAATACAAGCTACAGAGATTCTTAAAGGAGTTCCAGGGATTGGGTCTATAATGTTAACAGATAGAGATGTTGTAAGACATGAGTTAGTACAGAGGATAATAAGAGCTTATGAGAAACATGATAAAAGAGAAGAATTTAAAAAAGAAGAACGCAAAAAAATGAAAATACAGGAAAAGACTTTCAAAAGAAAGTAAAAGTGTAGTAATATAGATGTATAGCATTATTAATGAATAAAAAGTAGGTGTAATTAATGGATTTGATATTAGATGATAGACAAGATAAATTAGAAGTAAATGAAGAGCTAATTGAAAAGATAAAGGATATAATCATAGAATGTTTGGATTATGAAGGATATGATGATAATTATGAGGTGAGTCTTTCTTTTGTAGATAATAAAGAGATTCATGAGTTAAATAGAGAATATAGAGGTGTTGATAGAGCAACTGATGTTTTATCATTTCCTCTTTTAAGTGATGATTTTGAGGATGTTGAGTTAGAAGAAGAATCTCTAGGTGATATAGTAGTGTCTCTTGAAAGAGCTTTAGAACAGAGTATAGAGTATAACCATAGTTTTGAAAGAGAAGTGTGTTTTTTAATATGTCATAGTATGTTTCATCTTTTAGGTTATGACCATGATACAGATGAGAATACAAAGGAAATGAGAGAAAAAGAAGAACATATATTGAATAAGTTAAACATAACAAGGGAGTAGTTTTTATGAAACCAGGAAAAACTCGTCAAGGTATAATTAAAGCTTTTAATGCAGCTATAGAAGGGATATTGTATACATTTAAATTTGAAAGAAATATGAAAATACACTATTTAGGCTCAGTTGCTGTGCTTATAATAAGTTTGTTTTTTAATTTCTCAAAATTAGAAATGATAATGTTATTAATGTCTATATGTTTAGTTGTAGTTGCTGAGATGTTTAATACAGCTATAGAAAAGGCTGTTGATTTAGTGACTGATGAATACCATGTACTTGCTAAGATAGCAAAAGATGTTGCAGCAGGTGGTGTTCTAGTGGCAGCACTAAATTCAGTAGTGGTTGGATATATTTTATTTTATGATAAATTGACAGATATATCTGGGATATTAATTTATAAGATAAGAGAATCAGAATTACATATAACCTTGATATGTATATTATTGGTTCTTATAGCTGTAGTGGTTGTAAAAGCATTGACTTCTACAGGAACACCTCTAAAAGGAGGTATGCCAAGTGGTCATGCTGCATTAGCATTTGCTATAGCAACTGCAATTACACTTATGACTGAAAGAGTAGTTGCGTCTACTCTTGCATATATAATGGCTGTATTAGTTGCCCAAAGTAGGATTGAAGGAAAAATACATACATTTTGGGAAACTATAGCTGGAGCTTTGTTAGGTGTATTAATAGCTATACTAGTGTTTCAGCTTGGAATGTTCTACAATTAAAATAAATGTACATAAAATGTTTAAAATAAAACAAATCTGTGCTAATTAAATTTTTATGATATAATGTAGAGTATTAAATAAAAATAACTTTTAATTATTGTATACAGGAGGAGATGTTGTGGATAACATAGAATTGTTAAAGTTGGCAGAAAATGCCAGGCAACATTCTTATGCTCCTTACTCTGGTTTTAGAGTAGGTGCAGCTCTTTTAACTAAGAGTGGTAAAGTTTATACTGGGTGTAATATTGAATGTGCATCATTAGGTGGAACAAATTGCGCAGAAAGAACAGCTATTTTTAAAGCAATATCAGAAGGAGACAAAGATATATATAAAATAGCTATAGCAAGTGATAACTCAGAAAATAATGAGCAAACATATCCTTGTGGAATATGCAGACAGGTAATTATAGAGTTTGGTTCTGATATAAAAATAATAACAGGATATACTAAAGGAGAGGTTTTTGAGCAAGATATAAAGGATTTGTTGCCAAACTATTTCTCTGGAAATGATTTAAAATAGATTTAAAAAATATAAATAATTAAAACAAGAAGATAAATAAAGTTAGGAGACAGTTAATGTTCAAATCAGGTTTTGTCAGTATAGTAGGGAGACCAAATGTAGGGAAATCTACTTTAATGAATAATGTAGTTGGAGAAAAAATAGCTATAATGAGTGATAAGCCTCAAACTACAAGAAATACAATACAAGCAGTATATACAGATGAAGAGATGCAGATAGTATTTTTAGATACACCAGGCATTCACAAACCAAAAAATAAGTTAGGTGAATTTATGGTGAAGGCAGCAACAGATGCCTTCAAAAATGTAGATTTAATATTATTTGTAGTTGATGATTCTAAAAAAATAGGTCCTGGAGATAGAAAGATAATGGAGGACTTAAGAAGTGTTAAAACACCAATAATTCTAGTTGTAAATAAAATAGATCAACTAGACCAAAAAGATGAGTTATTTGATATAATCAAAATGTATGATAATGAAGGTATTTTTAAAGAAATAGTACCAATATCAGCATTAAAAGGAAAAAACACGAATACCTTAATAAAAGTTATACAAAAGTATTTAGAAGAGGGTCCAAAGTATTTTCCAGATTATATGATTACAGACCAACCAGAGAGAGTATTAATAGCAGAACTTATAAGAGAAAAAGTTCTTCACTATCTTAATGATGAAATACCTCATGGTGTAGCTGTTGAAATTGAAAAAATGAAAGCAAGAAATGATAAAGAAATAGTGGATGTATCTGCTGTGATATATTGTGAAAGAGATTCACATAAAGGAATAATAATAGGAAAGAATGGTAGGAAACTAAAAGGAATAGGAAAATCAGCAAGACAAGATATAGAATTACTTTTAGGGTCACAAATAAATCTTCAATTATGGGTTAAGGTTAAAGAAAATTGGAGAAATTTACAAAATTATATAAATAATTTTGGATATAATGATAAATAAAGGTGGGTTATATGGATAGGAAACTGGATGCTTCCCAAGATTTATTATATGAAGTAAAATCATTAATTGCTAATAATAAAGTATTGGAGTTAAGAGAATTAATAGAGGAATATCATATAATTGATATATTCGATATAATGGAAAATTTAGAGGAAGACATGAAAATTCAATTATTTGAAGTACTTCCTTTAGATATGGCATCTTCTATATTAGAAGAAGGTAGTGTAGAGTTTTTTGTTAGTATTTTATCTAAGCTTGATGTAGAACACTCAAAAAATATACTTGAACTTATGTCTCTTGGAGATATGGCAGATAAATTAAGTGAGCTTGAAGAAGAAGAGAGAGAACATATAATAAATCTTTTGAATCAAGAAAATGCTGAGTATGTAAAAGAACTGTTATTCTATGATGAAGATTCTGCTGGTGGAACAATGACGACTGGATATATATCTATAAACAAAGACATGACAGCTCTTGAAGCTATAGACCATATGAGGGAAGAAGCTGAAGAAGCTGAAACTATTTATTATATATATGTGGTTGATGATGAAGAAAAACTAGTTGGAGTATTATCATTAAGAGAATTAATAATAGCAAGAGATGCAAATATAGTAGAAGAATTAATGAGTGAAAATATAATCTCTGTTTATGTAGATGAAGATAGAGAAGAAGCAGTAAGATTAGTATCTAAATACAACTTAATAGCAATTCCAGTAGTTGATAGACAAGAAAAATTAAAAGGAATAATAACAGTAGATGATATAATCGATGTAATGGAAGAAGAAGCAACAGAAGATATGTATAAGTTTGCAGGAAGTTCAGAACATGAAAGAGAAGTTGCTGAAAAAGAAAATCCTACATTGAAAGAGCAAACAATATCAGCACTTAGAGGCAGATTACCTTGGTTAATTATTACATTAATAGGAGGATTATTAGCTTCCTTAATACTTTCTAACTTAGATTATATAATGAATCCTGTATATGCTCCATTAGTGTTCTTTATACCTGTAGTAATAGGTATGGGTGGAAATATTGGAACTCAATCATCATCTGTTACAGTAATAACACTATCTAATAAAGATTTAAATTTTAGTAATGTGGTAAGAGAAGGTATTGTAGGAATTATTACAGGTCTTTTATGTAGTATAATAACTGGTATTGTGATTTACTTTGTTATGAGAAAATTAGACATTGTACTAATTGTTTCAATATCATTATTTATAAATATGGTTTTAGGTGCAACAATAGGTGCATTTATGCCTGTTCTATTAAAAAAAATGGATGCAGACCCATCTACAGTTTCATCACCAATTATATCTACAGCTCTTGATATAACTGGTATAGCAGTTTACTTTATAATAACAACGGCATTATTGTCAAAAATTGTTTAATAACTTTATGTATGATTTATCCTCTTCTTACTAAAAATATAAGTATAAATGTAAGAAGGGGGTTTTTTAAAAATGAACAATATAAGTTGGGAAGTTTTTAAAAAAACAGGTAGTATAGATGCATATCTATATTTCTGTGATTGCAAAAACATACATGAAGAAATTGAAGAAGTAAGGGAGAAAAAAGAAGACGATGATAATCCTGAACACCCAGGGGATAGTACTTAAAGCTATAAGGTACAAGGAAAGTGACGTAATACTTACACTATTTACAAGAAAGCTTGGAAAAGTATCTGCAATAGCAAAAGGAGCTAAAAAAAATAAGAGCTCTTTACTTTCATCATCACAGTTATTTTCTTATAGCAATTTTACCTTAAAAAAACAAGGTAATATGTACAAGGTTACTCAAAGTGAAATAATAAAAAGTTTTTATAATATATCCTATGATATAGAAGCATTTTCTTATGCTACATATATTACAAAATTAGTTGAGAATTCTATACTTGAAAATCAGACTAATAATAGGCTATTTATATTACTTGCACAGACATTGTACTTGTATACACAGGAGAATACAGATAATAGGTTTATAACAGCAGCATTCGAGTTGAAATTTTTAGACTATATAGGATTTAAACCTATAGTAAATAAATGCATTAATTGTGAATGTAAAATTTTACAAAATTCTGTGTTTAATATCTATGAAGGTGGTATACTATGTAGTAAGTGTAGTAAACTTTTTGATAATAACATAAAATTAGACTTAACAACTATAAGTCTTATGGAATATGTATTAAAGAATGATATTTTAACATGTAGTAAAGCTAAAGTATCAAAATATATAACACATGAGCTTGAAAATATTCTAGACAAGTATTTGAAAGTTTATGTTGATAATATTAATTTTAAATCATTACACGTATTACAAAGTGTAAAAAACAATAAGGGAGTGGATAATGATGAGTAGTAATATAACTATTGAAATGGTTGATTCAGTCTTTGAAAGAGTTCCAGGAGCAACTTATGCAGAAGCAAAAGAAGCATTAGTAGTATGCAATGGAGACGTAATTGAGGCAGTAATATATTTAGAAAATAAAAAAAATACTTGTAATTGTAAAGCAAAATCTGCTAAAGAAACTATGGAAGAAGTGTTTGGTAAAGATGGAGAAAATATAAAACTTCAACTAAAAGAGCTTCTTAGAAAAAGTAGTGTAGTAAGAGTAATAGTTGAGAAAGATGGAAAAACTATGATGAACATTCCTTTAACAGTTGGAGTTGTTGGATTAGCTTTTGTTCCATTAGCTACTTTAGTAGGCTTATCAGCTGCTGTTATAAGTAAATATCGTATAAAAGTTCAAAATGAAGAAGATGGAGAAATCGTAGACTTAGGTGAGTTGAATGAAGAAAAACTTCATGTTTTGAAGAATATGATAACTAATGCTGCTAAAGATGTTAAGGATGTAGTGGTTGACAAAAAAGAAGATGATAAAGATGTAACTGCTGACCTTATGAAAGAAGAATTTGAAAAGAATAAAGAAGACGAAGACGAAAATAAATAGATATAAAGTGACTTTTAAAAAATGAAGAGAAGATAATTATAAGAATTATCACTAACATTGACAAATTTTATAGAATTTGATATTCTAAAAGTTGTAGAAGAACTATTAAAATAGCCTTTCGTGTAGACGAGAGGCTTTATTGTTATAGGAGGGATTTTTATGAATTTTCAAGAGATGATACTAGCGTTGCAAAAATACTGGTCAAAGCAAGGTTGTATCATGATGCAACCTTATGATATTGAAAAAGGTGCAGGAACTATGAATCCAAATACTTTTTTAAGATCACTAGGACCTGAGCCTTGGCAAGTATGTTATGTAGAACCTTCAAGAAGACCAGCAGATGGAAGATATGGTGAAAACCCAAACAGACTATATCAACATCATCAGTTCCAAGTTATATTAAAGCCATCTCCAGATAATATACAAGAGTTGTATTTGGAAAGTTTAAAAGAAATTGGAATTGACCCGAGTGAGCATGATATAAGATTTGTTGAAGACAACTGGGAAGCTGCTACAGTTGGTGCATGGGGACTTGGATGGGAAGTTTGGCTAGATGGTATGGAAATAACACAATTTACGTATTTCCAACAAGTAGGTAATATTGAATGTGAGCTTGAGACAGGAGAAATTACATATGGATTAGAAAGATTAGCTATGTACATTCAAGAAGTTGATAGTGTTTATGATTTAAAATGGAATGATAAAATAACTTATGGTGAAGTATTTAATAAAGCTGAGTATGAAAACTCAATGTATGCGTTTGAATTATGTGATGCAGATATGCTGTTTAATCTGTTTGATATATATGAAAAAGAAGCATTAAGACTTATGGAAAAAGGACTTGTAATACCTTCATATGATTATGTATTAAAATGCTCTCATGCATTTAATACATTGGATGCAAGAGGCGCAATAGGTGTTAGTCAAAGAGCATCATTTATAGGTAGAGTTAGAAATATGGCAAAGACTGTTGCAGAAACTTTTGTAAAACAAAGAGAAGAAATGGGATTCCCTCTTTTAAAGGACGGTGACAAATAATGAAAAATTATCTTTTATTTGAAATCGGTGTTGAAGAAATGCCATCTAGATTTGTAGGCAGCACACTAGAACAATTAAAAAACAATCTTAACAAATTATTTGATGAAAATAGAATATCTTTTGACAAAATAAGTGCATACGGTACACCAAGAAGACTGACTTTGGTAGTTGAAGGATTGAGTGATAAACAGAGTGACTTAGAAGAAGAAATAAAAGGTCCTGCTAAAAAAATTGCTATTGATGCAGAAAATAATTTAACAAAGCCAGCATTAGGATTTATAAAAAGCAAAGGATTAAGTGAGTCTGATATATACTTTAAACAAGTTGGTAAAGATGAATATATATTTGCAACTATAAAACAAGATGGAAAAGAGACTTCAGAAGTATTAAAAGATATATTACCAGAGACTATAAAATCTGTAGTATTCCCAAAAGCTATGCGTTGGGGAGGTAAAAATCTTAAATTTGCAAGACCTATAAGATGGATAGTTACATTGTTGAATGACAAGGTATTAGAGTTTGACTTAGAAGGAATAATATCTTCTAATATAACAAAAGGTCATAGATTCTTAGGAAAAAGTACAATAGAAGTAAATTCTATAGAAGACTATCTTGAAAAATTAGAAAAAAATTATATAGTTTTAGACCAAAATAAGAGAAAAGAAATTATAAGAAAACAATGTATAGAAGTTGCAAATTCTTTAGGTGGAGAAGTTGAATTTGATGAAGATTTACTTGAAGAAGTAACTTACTTAGTTGAGTATCCAACTGCTTTTTATGGAGAATTTGATACAGATTATATAAAATTACCAAAAGAAGTTGTTATAACTCCTATGAAACAACATCAAAGATATTTCCCAGTGCTTAAAGATGGAAAACTGCTACCTAACTTTATAGCTGTTAGAAATGGTGATTCTTACAGAATAGATAATGTTAAAGCTGGAAACGAAAAGGTTTTAGAAGCAAGACTTGCAGATGCTTTATTTTTCTATAGAGAAGATACTAAGAGAAACTTAGAAAGCTACATAGAAAAATTAAAAACTGTTGTATTCCAAGTAAAACTAGGAACTATTTATGATAAAACTTTAAGACTTGAAAAATTAAGTGCTGATATACTTGATAGTTTAGGTTTAGTAGATGAAAAGACAGACGCTATAAGAGCTGCTAAGTTATGTAAGGCAGATTTAGTTACTGGAATGGTAGGAGAATTTGACGAATTACAAGGTTTTATGGGAAAAGAATATGCAAAAGTTGGAGGAGAGAATGATGTTGTAAGCGAAGCTATTTTTGAACATTATCTTCCAAGATTTGCAGGAGATATACTTCCTAAAACTAATGCTGGGGTTGCATTATCAATAGCTGATAAGTTGGATTCAATAGCAGGTTTCTTTGCTATAGGGATACAACCAACAGGTTCTCAAGACCCATATGCTTTAAGAAGACAAGCTTTAGGTATACTTAGCATACTAATGGATAGAAAAGTTGCTGTAGATATAAAAGTGCTTATTGAACATGCTTTAGATAATTATTCTGATTTAGATTTTAATAAAGAAGAAGTTGTTGAACAAATAATGAATTTCTTCAATGAGAGAGTGAAAAATCTGTTTAAAGATTTAGGTATAAGATATGATGTTGTTGATGCTGTATTAAGTTCTGATATAAATGATGTTTCTGATATGCATATGAGAGCTTTAGAGCTTAATAATTGGTTAGAAAAAGATGAGTTAGTGGAAATGCTTACTGCATTTAATAGAGTTTCTACTTTAGCTCAAAAAGCAGATTGTGATAAAGTTGACGAAATGTTATTAAAAGAAGATGCAGAAATCAAACTTTACAATGAGTTTGAACAAGTAAAAGTAAAAGTTAAGGAATTATTGAAAGATAAGAAATATGGTGTTGCTTTGGATGAATTTGCATCTTTAAGACCAGTAGTTGATAACTTATTTGATTCAGTTATGGTTATGGATAATGATGAAGCTATTAAGAATAATAGACTTGGTTTACTTAAACAAATATATGATACTATGTTAGAGATTTGTGATTTATCTAAAATAGTTTATAAATAAGAAAACTTAAATTACTTATAAAAAATGAGATAGCTTATAGCTATCTCATTTTTTATAAGCAAACATAATAAATTATATCTTATACTTATCAGTTATTTTATTTAAAATATCACTATTAGAATTTATCCACTCATAAAAATCTCCTGAAGAAACTTCAGATATTTTATAAAGCATTTCAGGAATATCACTAGCTTTAAAATCACCTATAGATTTTCCTAATTTAGTTTTGCCTATCTCAAAACTGCCTCCAACAAACAATTCAAATGCATCTGTAGATACACCATCAACACTCTTCTTTTTACCACATAAACCGATACTACCAACTTGATGAACACCACATGAATTTAAGCATCCTGATATATATAATTTAGGAGCTTTATTTAAAATTTCTTCATTATTTTGCAATCTAAAGTAATCTATGATTTCATGTAACATTTTCTGACTGTTTTGTATACCCATTTGACATATTGGAACACCTATACAGGAGATACTTTGTTCTAGTTGAGAATTACAACTAATAGTCTTACTTATTTCCAATATTTTTTTTGCTTCATTTCCATTTAAATTTAAGATGTATAATCCCTCTGTCATTCCTAGTCTAATCATAGGAGATTCAATAATGTCTAATTCTTGAAGTAAAATACTTAAATCCTTTGTCGATAAGATACCTCCAACAGGATGTATATATACAGTGTATAAACCATCTTGTTTTTGACGTATCAATCTAGAATCCTGAACATCTATTTTAACACCAGGCTTTGAGTAATCTATTTCTTCAACATTGAGTTCAAGGTTACCTTTTTCTTTTTCTGCTTTATAATATTCTTTAAACTTCTCTAAAAATAACTTCTCACCAAGTGTTTCGACCATATATCTAACCCTAGCTTTATTTTTATTTTCATAATTACCATAAGCCATAAAAAACTTAATCATACCTTCAACACAGTATAGTGCATCTGTAGGTTTTATAAGTTCACCAAGCTCTAAAGCGACCTTAGGTTGTTTACCTAAACCTCCACCTAAGAAAACTCTAAAATATGGTTTACCATCTTTTAAAGTAGCCACAAATCCTAAATCTTGTATGCTACAATGAGCAGCATCTGTATAGCAACTAGAATAAGAAACCTTTAATTTTCTAGGTAAATTATATGTAGTAGCATTTTTGATAAAATATTTATCAGTAGCAACTGCATATGGAGTAACATCAAAGGCTTCATCAGGGTCAACTCCCGATAGTGGAGATAATCCGACATTTCTAGGATAATTACCACCACCACCTCTAGTAAAGATGTCGTTTTTTATTCCTTCTTCCATAACATCAACAATGGAGTCTATAGACAAATCATGTAGTTGTATAGCTTGTCTAGTTGTTAAGTGTATTTTATTTAAGTCATTCTTAACAGCCATTTCGTAAATTCTATTAAGTTGATGTTTGGATAAAACTCCAGCAGATACTCTAAGCCTTATCATAAAAGACTTTTTGTCCCTTTGAGCATAAACTCCATATCCACCAGAAAAGCCTTTGTATTGCATTTTATTTATCTCTTCATGTAAGAACTTCAAAGAATATTCTTTAAAGTTGGGTAGTTCATTTAACAATCTTTTCTTAAAATTATCCATTGTCACACCTCGTTATTAGTCTTGTATAAAACTGAATCTATTGTATAATAGAGATATATATTATTATTATCTAGATAGGATGAAAATATAACAGTACAATATCATTAAGAGAAAAAATAAGGAAGACATAGAAAGTATTTTGTTTTTATTTTATAAAATAAGTATAATATTTTTGTTTTATAAAATATAATTAAGATAAATAGATAATTTTGTAATTTTAATATATAATATTTAGTAGAGTGTTGAAGTAGCACTTAATATTCGCAGGAGGAGTATTTGTATATGGGAGAAATAATAAATGCATTAGATAGAGCCCTAGACATAATTTTGCTATTGTATCATGAAAAGAGAGAAATGGGAATAACTGAAATAAGTAAAGCTATGGGAGTATATAAAAGTACTGTACATAGAACTTTAGTCACTCTTGAAAACAAGGGTTTTGTTATACAAAACACAGAAAATGGTAAGTATTGGCTAGGAATAAATTTATATGCAATAGGTATGGTTGTGGGAGAAAAAATGTCATTGAATGAAATAGTAAAACCATATACGAAAAAATTAAATCAAGAATTTAACGAAGTGGTTAATGTATCTATATTAGAAGAAAGAGCTCAAGATTCTCCAAGAAGTATAATAATACATAAAGAATATGGCTCAAATCAACTACTCTCAGTAAATCCATCAGTTGGCTCCAGTAGCGAATGTTATTGTTCAGCAGTTGGAAAATGTCTTATGGCATTTAATGATTCTATAGACTTTGAAAAATATAGAAAGACACCAATACACAAATACACAGAGCATACAATTGATAATTGGGATGATATGATGCTTTTTTTAGCAAAAATAAAAGAACAAGGATATGCCATAGATGATGAAGAATTAGAACATGGGCTAACTTGTATTGGAGCACCTATTTTAGATAAAGATAATAAAGCTATTGCAGCAATAAGTTTATCTGGTCCAACTATAAGAATGAGAGAAGGAGATTTTGAGTATAAAATTAAAAGAGTTATGGAAACTGCAAAAAGTATATCTGAGCTTTTTAGATAATTTTTTAATCGAAACAATAAAAAGAGGTTATATTTAAATTGTTATTTGTGAATATCAGTTTAAATGTGACCTCTTTTTATTTAATCAAAAATTAAATATTCTTAAAATTTAAAATGTTGTTGAAATATATAAGCGAATGTGTTATCTTTTAATTAAGCAATACAAAATAGAACGATGTTCTAAAGTATGGAACAATGCTGAAGCATATATAATGTCTATATAAAATATAAATATTATATATTTAAAATTAAGTAAAAAATATTACATAAAGGGGAGATTTAAGAAATGGAAAAAGTCAAGTTGAGTGTTGAAAGATGTAAGGGGTGTTATCTTTGTATTGAAGCTTGTAAAAAAGATGCAATAAGTCTTTCTGATTACACAAATAAAAAAGGCTTTGTAACTATCAAAGTTGATGAAGAAAAATGCATTCAATGTGGCGCTTGTTATACAATGTGTCCTGATTTAGTATTTGAGATATTATAAAATATATTTTATTGGAGGGGAGAAAAAGTATGCAGAGTTTATTAATTAAGGGAAATGAAGCTTTAGCAGAAGGTGCTATACGTGGTGGCTGTAGATTTTATGCAGGTTATCCAATAACACCACAATCAGAAATATTAGAAATGATGGCATGGAGACAAAAAGAAGTAGGAGGAGTATTTATTCAAGGTGAATCAGAAATAGCCAGTGTAAATATGGTTATGGGAGCGAGTGCACTTGGAGCAAGAGCTATGACTTCTTCATCTGGGCCAGGATTTTCATTAAAACAAGAAGGCATCGCATACTGGGTATCAGCTGGTTTGCCAGCAGTTGTAGCATGTGTACAAAGATATGGTATAGGTGATGGATTTATAGGAGCAGGTCAAGATAACTATTGGCAAGCTGTAAAAGGTGGAGGAAATGGAGATTATCATTTAATTGTATTGGCACCTAATAGTGTTCAAGAAAATATGGATATGGCATATGAGTCTTTTGAATTAGCTGAGAAATATATGCATCCAGTGCTTATACTTTCTGATGCTACAATAGGTCAAATGGTAGAGCCTTGTATAGCACCACCAATGAAAGAGTATGATAAAGATAAAGCTCCATGGGCAGCAAAAGGAACACCTGTAGGAGAAAAAAATAAAGTTATAACTGATATAACATATTTTGAAGACCAAGATACATGGCAAAAAGGTTATATAGAAAAAATGAGAAAAGTTCAAGAAAATGAACAAAGATGGGAAGAAATAGAGATAGAAGATGCTGATGTAGTATTTGTAGCATATGGGATTTCATCAAGAATAGCAGAAGGTGCAGTTAGAGATGCTAGAGCAAAAGGAATAAAATTAGGATTAATAAGACCAAAAACATTGTGGCCTTACCCAAGAAAAGCATTTAAAAAATTGAATGATTCACTAAAAGGTCTTGTAACAGTTGAAATGAACATGATGGCACAAATGAAGGAAGATGTAATTATAGCATGTGATAATAGATTCCCAGTATATTCAGTAGCAACAGCTCAATATATGGCAGAAGTAAATCAATTGATAGATTTTGCTCAACAGATTATAGATGGAAAAGCTAAGCAAGAGGAGGTATTTTAATTATGGCTAAGAAAGCACCAGCAATAATGATGTGTGAAAATATGTTCTGTGGAGGCTGTGGACACTCTATAGTCGATAGAATTATTGGAGAAGTATTAACAGAAATGGATATATGTCAAGATACAATTATATGTTCAGATATAGGTTGTAATCATATGTTTCAATTTAGTATGAATGTAGATGTTGTCGTTCCACCACATGGTAAAATGGGTGCAGCAATGGCAGCTATGAAAAGAGTTAGACCAGATAAATATATATTTACAATAGCTGGAGATGGTGGAGCTTATGCGATAGGGCTTGGGGAAACTATGTCAGCTGCTACTAGAAATGATAATGTTATATTCCTTGTTATGAACAATAATATGTTTGCAATGACAGGTGGTCAAATGGCTCCAACTACTATAGAAGGTCAATATACAGCTTCTACTCCAAATGGTAGAAATTACGCAGATCATGGTTCAACATTTGATGTTGTAAAAGTTATGGGTAATTTAGATATAGCGTATCTAGCAAGAGGAACAATAACTAACCCTAAAGAAATAAATACAACAAAAAGATACATCAAAAAAGCACTAGAAAAACAAAAAGAAAATAAAGGTTTTTGTTTAATAGAAGTACTTGTACCATGCCCAACAAACTGGGGGTTAAAGCCAGTAGATGCTATGAAGAGAATCGAAAATGAACTTGTTCCAAAGTATCCACTTGGAGAATTTATTGATTAGGGAGGAAATGATATGTTAAATGAAATCATATGTGCTGGTTTTGGAGGACAGGGAGTTCTTACAGCAGGAAAAATTATAATGTATGTTGCATATAAAGCAGATAAGAAAATTACATGGTTCCCATCTTACGGAAATGAGATGAGGGGAGGAAGTGCAAATTGTAATGTTGTTGTAAGTGATGAGAAAATTGCAAATCCTTGTGTAAAAAATCCAGATATATTATTAGGAATGAATAGTGTATCAGTAGATAAGTATGAAAGTTTAATGAAAGAAAATGGTTATATGTTTGTCAATGAATCACTAATAAGTAAGGATAGAAAATATAGAGAAGATATAAATGTTATAAAAGCACCTGTTACTGAAATCGCACAAAATTTAGGTAATGAAAAAGCTGCTAATATTTGTATGTTAGGTGTTATGGTAAAAAATTTAGATTTATTTACAAAAGAAGAATTTGAAAAGGGTATGTGCGAATACTTTGAAAATCAAGGAAAAGGCAAGTTTAATGCCAAAAACATAGAAGCATTTGAAGCTGGGTATGATTATAAGTGAATATTTTAAATATTTAAAATAATTATTGAAATACTTATTTTTATATGTTAGTATTTAATTAATAAAATATAGAACGTCGTTCTGAGTAGTAGGACATAACTTTTCAAAACGAAATATCAGAACGGTGTTCTATATAGTGAAACTGGGGGTGTTAAATTGAAAGTTTTAGTAATAAATCCTGGTGGTACATCTACAAAGATTTCTGTTTTCCAAGATGAAAATGAAGTTTTGAAAAAAAATATAACTCATACAAGAGAGGATTTAAAAAAATTTTCTAAAGTATTTGATGAATATGACTATAGAAAACAATTAATAGTGGATATCTTAAGTAGCGAGAATCATAGTATAAATTCTTTTGATGCAGTAGTTGGACGTGGTGGACTTATGAAAGCTATAAAAGGCGGCACTTATACTGTGAGTGAAGAAATGATTGAGGATATGAGAAATGAGATAAATGGAGAACATGCCTCTAATCTAGGTGCATTATTGGCTAAGACTATAGCAGATGAAATAGGAGTACAATCATTTGTAGTAGATCCAGTTTCTGTAGATGAGTTTGATGATGTATCAAGGATTACAGGAATTTCAGACATAGAAAAAGCTAGTTGGTTACATGCATTAAACCATAAAGCTGTTTCAAGAAAAATTGCACAAAAACTAGGTGGAAAATACGAGGATTATAACTTTATTGTAGCCCATCTAGGTTCAGGGATATCAATTGTAGCACATAAACAAGGGAAAATGATTGATGGAAGTGGTGGAAGGTCTGATGGTCCATTTTCTCCAGAAAGAAGTGGTGGATTACTTGCATATCCTCTTGTAGAATTGTGTTACTCTGGAAAATATACTCATGATGAAATGGTCGCAAAAGTAAGTTCAATTGGAGGAATGTACGATTACTTAGGAACTAAGGATATGATAGAAATTGAGAATAGAATTAATAATGGTGATAAAAAGGCAAAACTTATAATGGATGCATTTATTTATCAAATAGCAAAAGAAATATCTATGTATGGAGCTTCGCTTTCAGGGAATGTAGATAGAATTATTTTAACTGGGGGGATATCACATTCGGAAATGGTAGTTAAAGGAGTAATAGAAAAAGTTTCATATTTGGCACCAGTAGAAACAGTTCCAGGAGAAATGGAAATGGAAGCACTTGCTCTTGGAGCACTTAGAGTACTTAAAGGCGAAGAAATAGCAAAAACTTATTAATATTTAGGAGAGAGAGTATGTTAAAAGATTTTAATAATTTATTAGAAGAGGCTAAAAAGCTTGAACCTGTTATTGTAAGTGTTGCTGTTGCAGAAGATAAAGAAGTATTAAAGGCTGTAAAATCAGCAACAGATTTAAATATTATAAAGCCAATTCTTGTAGGAGACAAGGATAAAATAGAAAATATATCAAAAGAAATTGGATTAAAAGGTCACGAGATAATAGGATGTCAAAATCCTGATGAATCAGTTAAAAAAGCTGTAGAGATAGTTAAGAATAAAGAGGCTAAAGTTCTTATGAAGGGATTAGTTAATACGAGTGTCTATATGAGAGCTATATTAAATAAAGAAACAGGTCTTAGAACAGGGAGATTATTGAGTTTACTTGCAGTATATGAATTACCTCAATATCACAAACTTCTTTATTGCACTGATAGTGGTATAAATGTATCACCAAATTTAAATCAAAAAAAAGACATAATGATAAATGCACTTCTTACTATGAAGAGTATAGGCATGGAAAATCCTAAAACTGCTATACTTACTGCAAATGAAATGGTAGATCATAAAATACAATCTACAGTAGATGCAAACCTACTTGTAGAAATGGAAAAATCAGGAGAAATACCAAAGTGTATAGCAGAAGGTCCGATAGCATTTGATGTGGCATTTGATGCACATGCAGCAGAACATAAAGGTATTAAAAGTAATATAGCTGGTGATGTTGATTTGCTAGTATTTCCAAATATAGAAGCAGGGAATATATTAGGAAAATCATGGCTTAGATTTAATCAAGCTAAGTGGGCTGGTATAGTTTTAGGAGCAACAAATCCAATAATTTTAGGTTCACGTTCTGATACAGCTGAAATTAAAATAAATTCAATAGCATTAGCATGCTTAGCGTCACAATAAGAAATTATTATTAAGGAGGAGAAAGTATTATGAAATATGCAAAAAGAATGGATATGGTAAAAGCTTCAGCTATAAGAGCTTCTCAAAAGAAAATAGCTCAGAAGGTGGCAAGTGGTGGTACGGTTATATCTTTTGCAGCAGGACTTCCTGACCCAAACTTATTTCCAATAGAAGAGATAAGTGAAGTAACTCAAAAAGTACTTAGTGAAAGAGGCAAATTTGCTTTAGCATATGGACCTACTAAAGGTGAAGATGAGTTATTGGAGTTATTAGTAAAAAGAATGAAGGAAGAAGAAAATATTGATACAAAAGCAGAAAATATCATAATAACTACTGGCTCACAACAAGGTATATCTCTTAGTGCTATGATTTTATTAGAAAAAGGAGACATAGTAGTTACAGAAAATCCAAGTTACTTAGGTGCAATAAATGCATTTAGACCTTATGAATGTGATTTTTTAGGAGTAGATACTGATGATGAAGGAATGGTAACAGATGATTTGGATAAATTATTATCTGAAAATTCTAACATAAAGGTAATCTATGTAATACCAACATTTCAAAATCCTACAGGAAAAACATGGTCTTTACAAAGAAGAAAAGATTTTATGGAAGTCGTGAATAAGTATGATGTCATAGTAATAGAAGATAATCCTTATGGAGAAATAAGATTTACACCAGAGCCTCTACCTACACTTAAATCTCTTGATACTAAAGATAAAGTATTATACTTAGGTTCATTTTCAAAAGTATTATGTCCAGGGTTTAGAGTTGCTTGGATGTGTGGTAATGTAGACATCATAGATAAAGCAGAACTTTTAAAACAAGGTATAGATTTACAATCAAATCAATTTTCTCAAGTACAAGTAATAGAATTCTTAAAGAAATATAATTTAAATGAACATATAGAAAAAATAAGAGCTGAGTACAAAAAAAGATGTTTATTGATGTTAGATGCTATGAAAAAACATTTTCCAGAAGAAGCTAAATATACAGAGCCAGATGGAGGAATGTTTATATGGGCTGAGCTTCCTGAAAACATAAATGTAGATGATTTACTAGACAAAGCTATTGATGCTGGAGTTGCATACGTTTCTGGAGAGTCATTCTTTGCAAATAATGGACCAAAGAACACTATGAGACTTAACTATACAACTATGTCAGAAGAACAAATAGTTAATGGAATTCAAATACTTGCAGATGTTATAAAAAAAGAACTCAATTATGCTTGTGAATAAATATAAAAAGTGAGGGCTTAAATATGGGAGAAAAAGGGAACGGTATAAAGTTTGGAAAGTTAATGTTTCAACTTGTTATTATAGCAATATCTTGGGAATTAGTTTATATTATACCATTTATCCAATATACATTATATGATCCAATCTTAAAAGCATTAGAGTGTACAAATACTCAACTAGGTTTTCTACTTACGATTTATGGATTAGGGAATATATTTGGAGCTCCTATAGGGGGTTGGTTAGCAGATAGATTTGATTATAGAAAGATAATTTTAGGTTCTATATTTCTTAATGGATTAGTATCATTTGCATTTGCATTTAACATGAACTATCCGTTTGCAGTTGCAACTTGGGTAGGTTGTGCAATCACATCATTAGTTATGAACTATCCTTCTATGGTAAAAATACTTAGAGTTATAGGAAAAGATAATCAAGGTAAAGTTTATGGATTCAATGAAGCTATGGTTGGAGTTTCTGGCGTAGTAATGGGAGCAATATTCTTATATATTTATACATGCTTTTCAACTCCTGTATTGGGTATGAGATGGGTAATGATATCTTTAGGAATATTATCAATAGTAATGTGTCCAGTATTATGGTTTGTAATTAAAGATGTAGATATCAGAGAAGACAAAGAAGAAGAAGCAAGTGAAAAAATGTCTGCTGGTGATTTTATGACAGTACTAAAATCACCAAACACTTGGCTAGTAGGAATAAGCATATTCTGTGTATATTCATTCACAGTTACAATGTCTTATTTTACACCATATATAACATCAGTACTTGGAGGTTCTGTGGCATTGTCTGGGGCATTAGCAATAATAAGACAACATGGTCTAAAATTGTTTGGAGCACCATTTGGAGGATATTGTGCAGATAAAGTAAAATCACCTACAAAAGTACTACTACCAATATATGTATTTGGTATAGCAGTAATAGTTTTATTCCTAGTATTACCTGCATCTACTCCAATGACTATATTTATAGCTTTGACATTTGTAGTAGGCATATTAGGTTACATGGGAAAAGGTATATACTATGCAGTTCAAGATGAAGTAAAAGTTCCAGTTAAATATTCAGCAACTACTATAGGTATAGCTGCAGCTTTAGGATTTTCACCAGATGTATTCCAATTTGCATTAATAGGACACTGGATAGATACTTATGGTAATAAAGGTTACACATATACATTTATATTCCAGATAGCAATTCTAATAATTGGTATACTATCTTGTTTATATATATTAAAAGTTAAGAAGAAAAGAGAAAGTAAGTTAGAAGCATAAATATTGTAAAAATACCAAATTATTAAGTTTTATAGCAATACTTAAAATTTAAAGTGCAACACACCAAAATGTTATCAAGTTTTCTAGGTTTTAGTATAAAGTTACCCCTAAAGGTCTGGAATTGAGTAGCAATTATCATCTATTTATATATTTACATAAACCTATTTAATTTAAATTAAAAGAATTTCAAAAATAGGTGGTAATTGTACTCAATTTTACACCTCATAATAAATACGAAAATTTAAAATCTAACTATATACTATTCAATTATATATTAATAATTGTATATGGTACTATTTATATAGTAACAGTTTCAGGCTTTTCATTACATGTATTCCAATTTATATTGTTTGATTATTTGTCAAATACATATCGTTAAAAAGTTTATAAATTTACGTTTATATATCGATTAATATTCTTTGTTTTAGAAATAGATACTTATAGTTTTTGGATTAAAAATAATATAAATAGAAGATAGATTTTTTAGATATATTTAGTTGAAGATTATATAGAATGTTGAAACATAGCTATTTAAATTATTGTCTATAAATATAAAATGAATGGTGGTGAGTTAAGTGACCGATTTAGTTAACACCATTAATGGAATTGTTTGGTCACCTGTATTAGTTGCAATGTGTTTGTGTATAGGATTATATTTTTCAATGAAATTAAGATTTTTTCAAATAAAAGATGTAAAAGAAATGTTTACTCTTTTGCTTGAAGGAGATAGTTCTCATGTTGGAATATCTTCTTTCCAAGGTTTTGCTACATCTATGGCAGGAAGGATAGGAACTGGAAATATAGCTGGTGTAGCTGTAGCGATAGCAATGGGAGGACCAGGAGCATTAGTGTGGATGTGCATAATGGCTACATTAGGGTCGGCAACTGCATTTGTAGAATCTACTTTAGCTCAGATATATAAAGATGAGCATGATGGACAGTACAGAGGAGGTCCTCCATATTACTTTGAAAAAGGTCTTGGTTGGAAAAAATGTTCAATTTTATTTTCAGTGGTTGCAATCATAAGTTATACATTTTTTATGCCTGGCACACAATCAAATACTCTATATCTAGCAATGAATCAAGCATTTGGATTTTCAAAAATGACAATAGCAGTTACATCTTCTATTGCACTAGGTATAATAATTTTTGGAGGAATTAAAAGAATTGGTTTATTTGCTGAGAAAGTAGTACCTATAATGGGTGGAGCATATCTTATTATGACATTGGTAATAATCATAGCAAATATAAATCTAGTTCCAGGAGCTATTATGACAATGTTTAAATCTGCATTTGGATTTGGTTCGGTTTTTGGAGGGATGTTAGGTTCAGCAATATCTTGGGGAGTAAAAAGAGGTATATACTCAAATGAAGCGGGAGAAGGTTCTGGAACTTATGGTGCAGCAGCAGCAGAAGTGAGTCATCCAGCCAAACAAGGATTAGTCCAAGCTTTTTCTGTTTATGTAGACACACTATTAATATGTATGGCTACAGGTATTATGATTATAATAACAGGAATGTATAATGTTACAGATGTTTACACAACATTACCAGGTGTAGAACCAGGTCCACAATATGTACAGAGTGCAATAAATACATTACATCCTCAATTAGGTGATATTTTTATAGCAATAGTTTTACTACTATTTACATTTACAACATTATTAGCCTTCTCATACATGATGGAGACCAACGTATCTTACTTAGTGACTAGAATTAAGGCAGAAAAACATGAAAAGCACATAATTAATGTCTGTAGATTTATGCTTATAATATGTGCAGCAATGTGTTGCTTTATAGAACCACTTACAAGTTGGGCACTTGGTGATATATGTATAGGTGTATTAACATATATAAACTTAGTTGGTATATTTACACTAAAAAAACCAGCTATAAAAGCATATTACGATTATCAAAGGCAGAAAAAGATGGGAGTAAAAAGGAGCGATAGAACTTTTAATCCTATAGAATTAGATATAAAAAATGCTGAATTTTGGGAAAATAAATACATAAAAGAAAATAAACATGAGTTAAATTAAAGATATTTTGCAGAGTCATATACATGCTCTATTTAATTATTTATAATAAAAATTAAATATGAACTTAATATTATGTATGCGAGAAAAACTGAAATTTAAAGTAAATCTATTTAAACCTTTAAATTATTGAAGATTACTTTATGAATTTGAAATATAGAGTATTTATATTTAAAACTGTTATTTTGAATAGTAGTATATAGTAAGATTATTTATTTTAATAGATAGAAAGATATTTGGATATTCATTGTGTGATTAGATTTTACAGTAACATTATCATTAAATTTTATAAGAAATCTAATAATATTGTTACTGCAGATAGATTATAAGTTCAATATAGTAAATCAAAGTTTATAATAGGATACAAGAATTAATAAATAAATTTAGTGGGAGGTAAGATTGATATGAAAGAAAAAATAACACAAGTGGCGGATTTAAAGAAAGAAAAAATTTTAGGTCTATGTCAATCTTTATATGATGAGCCAGAGATTGCCTTACAAGAATACAAGTCTGCTAAAAAAATAGCAGAATTTCTAAGAGAAGAAGGTTTTGAGGTTGAGGAAAACTTGGCAGGTATGGCAACAGCTTTCAAAGCAACTAAGAAAAATGGCGATGGTCCAAGAATAGCATTTATAGCAGAATACGATGCTCTTCCAGGCAATGGTCATGCATGTGGCCATCATTTGATAGCTTCCATGGGAGTTGGAGCTGGAATAGCTCTTGCAAGTATACTAGATACTTACAAAGGAGAGGTAAGTATAATTGGGACACCAGCTGAAGAAACTGGAGATGGAAAACCTTACTTAATAGAACATGGAGTATTTGATGGATATGATGCAGCAATGATGATACATCCAAATTCAAAAACATGTGTAACGCCAGAAATTATAGCAATAGGGGGATTAGATTTCATATTTACTGGAAAAGCATCTCATGCAGGAGCTAAGCCATATAATGGAATAAATGCTTTGGATGCAGTAGTATTATTATATAATAATGTGAATGCATTGAGACAACAATTGGTAGATGGAACTAGAATACATGGTATCATACTAGAAGCAGGAACTGCTGCAAATGTAATACCTGACATGGGAAAAGTAAGACTAGAAATACGAGCAAAAGAGCAAGACTACTTTGATGAGGTAGTTGAAAAAGTAAAAAATTGTGCTAGAGGAGCTGCAATAGCTACTGGCTGTGAACTTGAGTTTTACCATTTTGAGCCAACTTGCCAAGGCTTAAATGCAAACAAGGTTTTAACAGGTATCTTTACAAATATTATGGAGGAGTTTGGTATATATGATGACGATGAACAAGTATTATTAGGTTCAACAGATATGGGAAATCTAAGTCAAATGATACCATGTATACACCCTTTAATGAAATTCTCAGAAAATTGTGAAGAGCTACATACAAAGGAATTTTTGAAAGCTTCTATGAATCCATATGCAAAAAACAGAGTGATTGATGGTATAAAGATATTAGCTTTAACAGGCTTTAGTTTATTTGAAAACCCAGACTTAATTAAAAAGATGAAAGAAGAGTAGACTTTAGATAAAGGGGATTTTGCTATGACTAATAAAACTGAAGGCAAAAAGAGAAAATTATCATTCCCAGATGCATATGTTTTGATGATAGGTCTCATAATATTTGCAGCTATAATGACCTATATTGTTCCTTCTGGAACATATAATAGAGTTGAAGATTTAACTACTGGAAATATGCTTGTGCAAGCAGGAAGTTTTAAATATGGAGAACAACATCCAGTCAGTATAATGGATGTATTTAGAGCTATACCAAGTGGGCTTGGGAAAAATTCTGTAACAGTTTTCTTTGTGCTTATTATTGGAGGTGCATTTGGTATAGTAAATTCTACTGGCTCACTAGATGCTTTAATTGGAAGAGTTATTTCTAAAAGTCAAGGAAGCAAAAAAGGCGAGATTATAATTACCTGCTTAGTATTGACTTTTGGTTTAGCTGGTGGAGTGGTAGGTATGTATGAAGAATGTATTGCATTCTTGCCTATATTAATGACTCTGTGTATTGCTTTAGGGTATGATGCTTTAGTTGCTGCAGGTATTTTACTTCTAGGGCTTGCATCGGGTTATGGTTCGGCTACTATTAATCCTTTTACTGTAGGATTGGCGCAAGGTATTTCTGGATTGCCACTTTTTTCAGGAATGTGGTTTAGATGGATATTTTGGATTTGCACCATGATTTTACTTTCAACATACATAATTTTTTATTGTAAAAAAATAAAAAAAGACCCAAGCAAAAGTTTAGTAGCAGATATTGATTATAGTCATTGGCAATTAGATAAGTCTTCCATTAAAGAAAAATTGTCTGCTGGAAATATAAGAGTATTAGTTACATTCTTTGGTGGTATACTTGCTTTGATGATATTGATTGTAAAATTTTCTTTGAGTATGTCAGACTTATCAGCTTATTTCTTTGCTTTAGGAATCTTATGTGGAGTAGTCTATGGAATGAGTCCAAATAAAATTGCTTCTGGATTCGTGAAAGGTATGCAAGAAATGGTCTATCCAGCTATTTTGATAGGATTTGCATCTAGTATAGTAGTTATATTAGAACAGGGAGTAATTTTAGATTCAATAGTTCATGGATTGTCATTGGTGTTGAATTATGTTCCTAGAATTTTTAGCGGTGGAGTAATGATGATTATGCAGTCTGTAATCAATTTCTTTATACCTTCAGGCACTGGTCAAGCTATGGTAACAATGCCCCTTATGGCTCCACTTGCAGATGTTATAGGTATACCTAGACAGGTTGCAGTGTTAGCTTACCAAATGGGTGATGGATTTGCAAATGGAATAGTTCCAACACTTGGAGTTCTTATGGCTGGAATATCTATTGCTCATGTACCTTATACAAGATGGTTTAAATTTGCATCAAAGATAATACTTATGGAGTTAGCTTTAGGGTTTATATTTTTGATGATTGCAGTGCAGATTAATTTAGGTCCTTTTTAAAAAGTTAAAAATATATTTATATAGTTTTAAACTAATATATATTATGATTAAACGTATTAAATTAAATTATTTATAATATAGCAAATTACATTTAAATATAGTTTCTAAAACAAAAGGTGAACTCTGTGTAGTTCACCTTTTTAATTTAATTTTCCAATTTGTAAAAAAGTTTTAAAAAAGGCTTGACTTGAAGTTAACTTAAGGTTGTATATTAAAAAAAGATACTTATAAGGAGTGTGATGCTTATGACAATTAAAGAAGCTTCAAAACGTACTGGAATATCAGTAGATAATTTACGTTATTATGAAAGGATAGGATTAATACCACCTATTCCTAAAAATAAGTCTGGAATTCGTGATTATGATGAACGTGCTATTCACTGGATTGAGTTTGTTATGAAGTTTAAGAAAGCAGGAGCTTCTTTAGAAGCTATTATTGAATATGTACGACTTGCATGTTCTGATGATGATACAAAAGAAGTACGTAGAGAAATATTGGTAGAAGTAAAAGAAGATTTGACTACACAGATTAATAAACTTCGAGAATGTTTAGATGTTGTTGAGTATAAAATTGAAAATTACTATAACCTATGTGACCCTGTAACACAAAAAATGGTTAAGGAATGGAAAGAAAAGCACGAATATAAAAAATAATATTTGACCTTAAGTTTGGTTAAGGGAATACAATATAAGAAAATAAAAGAAAAGAGGTAATTATATATGAAAAAGGACTTAGGTTCTATAATAGGATTATATCCTACACCATTGGTAGTTGTTGGAGTAGTAATTGATGAAAGCCCTAACTGGATGTTAGTAGGACATTTAGGTATTATTGGGCATGACCATATTATGATAAGTTTAGCAAAATCACATTATACAAATAAAGGAATTAGAGAAAGTAAAGTACTCTCTGTAAATGTTGTAGATGAGTCTATGTTGTCAAAAGCAGATTATGTTGGTTGTGTAAGTGGAAGTAAAATTGATAAATCAAAAGTATTTGAATACGAAATAGGTGATGAAGGAGCTCCACTAATAAAAGAATCAAAACTAAACATGGAATGTTATGTGGATGATATTTATGAAACAAAGGGATTTGAAAGTTTTATATTAAAAATAAGCCATACATATGCAGATGAAGAAATTTTAAATGAAGAAAACAAAATTGATTATGAAAAACTAAAACCAATTTTATTTGAAATGCCTGGTTATACATATTTAAAAACAGGAAATACAGTTGCTAAATGTATGACATTGAAAAATAAGGGGGAATAGATATGAGTAAAAAAAATATTGTATTATACTTTTCAAGTTCGTCAAACACTAAAAGAATTGCAGAAATTATTCAAAAGTATACATTTGCTGATATACAAGAGATACTTACAGAAACACCATACACAAAGGATTATAATGCACTAGTGAAACAAGCTCAACAAGAGATACAGAAGGGGATTATGCCTAGTATTAAAAAAATATCATATGATTTAAGTGATTATGATACTATTTTTTTAGGGACACCTAATTGGTGGAGTACAATTGCACCACCTATAGCAACTTTACTTAACCAGAATAATTTAAGTGGAAAAAATATTATACCTTTTATTACTCATGGAGGTGGTGGAAAAGGTCATGCTGATAAAGACATAAAAAAATTATGTCCTAATTCAAAAGTTTTAGATATATTTGATATTTATGGAAATGGAGGAAATGGCGCAGAAGAAAAAATTATTTCATGGCTTAAAAGAATAAATATGCATGAACAAAAGTAATATTTTAAGTTTGGACACTTAATTTATATAATAGGCACTTAAATAATCCTATATAAATCTAGTACATATTAGATTTTTTAGATTTACAAACTTATTATAGCAAAAAATATCATGAAAGGTTGTAGCCCTAATGATAAAATCAAGTACAAGAGATATATAGGAGGAAATAATATGGAGACTTTAAAAGTAAGAACTTACGAATTATGTGGCACAAACTATGAAATAGGATATGAGTTAGGAAAATCAATTGTAAATATACCAGAGTTGATATGTGAACAAACTAATAAATCTAATGTTGTAACTAAAGAAGAAGAAAACTATATGGTAGAGTTATTTGACAAATATTGCCCAGGACTTAATGAAGAATTACAAGGTTTTGCTGATGCCATTCAAGTAGATAGTAGTCAACTTTTATACTATACTATGACCTATCTTAGACCAGGTTGCAGTCAAGTTGCTTTAACACCAGAATTAACTGAAAATGGGCATGTTCTCTTTGCTCGTAATTTTGATTTCTCACACCATATGGAAGATTTTGCTTTATGTA
The DNA here is from genome assembly GCF_045899875.1 of Clostridioides sp. GD02377. Lineage (NCBI taxonomy): Bacteria > Bacillati > Bacillota > Clostridia > Peptostreptococcales > Peptostreptococcaceae > Clostridioides > Clostridioides sp. GD02377. The sequence goes on along the minus strand of NZ_JBJODA010000003.1, from coordinate 61,241 downwards.
AAACTAAGGTGGTTGGTAAATATGCACACATTGGAACTACAGTAATGCAGTTTGGAAGAACTGAAGGTATGAATGAATGTGGTTTGGGTGTAAGTCAAACATCTTGTGGTTATCCAGTAGGAGCTCAAGAGGGTATGAGAAAACCTAAAATTGTAGGTTTACAGTTTTGGGCTGTTATTAGATATTTATTAGAAAATTGCAAAGATGTAGAGGAGGCATTAGGATATATAGAAGATATGCCTATTGCATATAACATTAATCTATTACTTGCAGATAAGTCTGGAAATATGGTACTTGTAGAAACTCTAGATGGAAAAAAAGAGATAAAGAAAATAAATGAATTTGGAAATAAGAGAGAATATTTTCTTCACTCTACAAATCATATTCATATTAATAAACTTCATAAATTAGAACCACAGTCTATGAATAATTCTATTCATAGATATAATTTAATTAAAGAATACATAGATAATTCTAAAAAAATTAGTGAGAAGGATTTAATGAATTTCTTATCCTTAAAATATCCATATGGATTATCTTGTAATTATTACAACGATTTTTTTGGAACTTTAAAAAGTATAGTTATGGACTTAAATACAGGAACGTTTAACATATTATGGGGTGGATTAGAAAGTAATATATGGAATAAATACTATCTGAATGACAATATTAAATCTACAACACAGTTAATAAATATAGATATTGAAAAAGCACCTTCTGATTTTTTTGAATTGATTGAGTAAAAAATACCTTTAATATACCAAAGAGAGGGCAAATAATATGAAGAAAATTAAATTGAATAATAATTTAGAAATACCATTGTTAGGTTTTGGTGTATTTCAGATAACTGATTATGAAGAATGTAAAGAAAGTGTTTTAAATGCGTTGCGTACAGGGTATCGCCTAATTGATACAGCAGCTTGTTATGGAAATGAGAAAGCAGTGGGTGATGCAATTCGTGAAAGTGGTATTCCAAGAGAAGAGGTGTTTATTTGTTCTAAAGTATGGATTCAGGATGCTGGTTACGAAACAACTAGAATATCTTTTGAAAAGACACTATCTAATTTACAAATAGATTATTTAGATTTATATCTTATTCATATGCCTTATGGGGATTACCATGGAAGCTGGAAGGCAATGGAGGAACTTTACCATATGGGAAAAATCAAATCAATAGGTGTATGCAATTTCCGATCTGATCGTTTGGTAGATTTGATTTTAAGTCATGATGTTATTCCATCAGTCAATCAGATTGAATTGCATCCATTCTGTCAGCAGAAAAAATTACGCAATATTATGGAAAATTATGATATTAAGCCTATGGCATGGGCACCATTTGCAGAAGGACAAAAAAATATTTTTCAAAATAGTATGTTGACAGAGATTGGGGTATCTTATAGCAAGACACCTGCTCAAGTTATTCTAAAATGGCTTAATCAGAGTAGTATCATAGCAATTCCAAAATCTGTTCATTTAGAAAGGATACAGGAAAATTATAATATTGATGACTTTTACCTTTCTAATGTAGATATGAAGAAAATTTCTAATATGGATTTGGAAGATAGACTTATTCTTGATATTTCTGATTTAAATGAAGTCTATCGTTTGCATGGAATACGATTTGAACAATAATATTTTCGTGAGAGAAAAAGATATTTTGTATGAGTAAGTATTATGCTATCCTATAGATACTTTATTTTAAGTAATAATCAAATGTTTAGTTCCTTTTTATTTAACTTTATAAACAATTTAAAAATTGTAAAATAAATAAAGAGTATATAGAAATGTATTGAATTGTTTATTATATTAACAAAGTAGTATTAATATATATATGTATATTTACAATTTATAAGAATATCTGATTTGAGGAGGTGTCATATTGGATTACTTAAAGTATTTTGAAAAAGCTGTAGTATATATTGAGAATAATCTAAAAGAAAATATAACTGTAAATGATGTGGCAAAAGAATCAGGATATTCTTATTATCATTTGACACGCTTATTCAAGTCTATGTTTGGTGAAAGTGTAGGAAGCTACATAAAAAAAAGACGTTTGGTCAATAGCACAAAAGAACTTTTATACAGTGAAAAAAAGATAATAGATATAGCTATTGATAGTGGTTTTGAATCCTCAGAAGCATTTAGCAGAGCATTTAAGTCTATATATAAAGTTAGCCCTATGGAATATAGAAAAAATAGAATAGATGTATTTGTTGGTAAAAAGAAAAAATTAGAATTAGATTTTATGAAGCATCTTATGGAGAATATAACGATTAAACCAGTTATAAAAGAAATAGATGAAATAATGGTAATTGGTATAAGAGATAATGTGATACTAGAAAATAACTCATTACCTAATTTGTGGGAAAAGTTTAAGAAAGTGCATCATATTGTTCCAAATACTTTACCATCAAGGAGAGCTTTTGGAATTTGTGATGCAACATCTAAAATACATCTAGTTAGTGAGAATATGGAATTTAATGAGATAATAGGGTTTGAAGTTAGCAGTTATGAGTATATTCCAAATTCATTTGTTGCAAAAACTATTACAGGAGGAAAGTATGCTGTATTTACTCATATTGGTAGCTTGGAAAGTTTAGATAAAACTTATGAATATATATGGGGCACTTGGTTTTTGAGTTCAAAAGACGAAATTGATATAAGAGAGGATTTTGAAGTATATGATGAACGATTTTTAGGTCCTGATAATATGGATTCACAAATTGATATTTATATACCTATAAAATAATCTATAAAAAAACTAAAAAATAATTTAATTAAAGGATAGATGCTTATCATAAAGCATCTATTTTTTTATTTCTATAAGATTTAGATAGTATTAATAATAAAATAAATGAAAATAAGTTCTTAAATTTTTAAGAAGAATTTAAAATATAGTCGAAATAAGATTTGTATATTTCTGAAAATTCTAATTAGTACAATTTTTTCCTTCATAAAATTGAAAAAAGATGTATTTATTTATCAAAAGTATTATATTAAAATGATATTAATATAAAAAACATTTATAATAATAGCATATAGTACAGAAAAAAGAAGTAATTTGTAAAATTAATAGCGAGTAATAAAATTAAAAATTTAAAGATATTATAGGGAGGTTATAATTTTATGGAAAACGTTATTACAGGTCTAAGTAAAGGTGCAGAGTGGTTTATTGGTTTGTTTCAGAAGGGAGGAGAACAATTTGTAGGTCTTGTTTCAGGAACTCTTCCAACGCTAATCGTGTTAATGGTAGCTATTAACTCTTTGATTAAAATAATTGGTGAGGAAAGAGTTAATAATTGGGCTTCTAAGCTTGGAAGGAATTCTTTTACAAGATATATTTTACTTCCATTAGTATCAGTGTTTTTCTTAGGAAATCCTATGTGTTATACATTTGGTAGATTTTTAAAAGAAGAACATAAAGCAGGATTTTATGATGCAGCAGTTTCATTTGTACATCCAATTACAGGTCTTTTTCCACATGCAAATGCAGGAGAACTTTTTGTATGGTTAGGAATATCAGCTGGTTTGACTACTTTAGGTAAAGAAACTACTACATTAGCATTATGGTATTTTATAGTTGGTTTAATCGTGATTTTTATAAGAGGTATAATAACAGAAAAAATGTATGCTTTTTTAACAAGAAAAAATAAAGTAGCAAATAAAGCTTAGGAGGTAGTTAAAATGGATGAAAACAAGATATTAAAAATAGAAAAAGGAAGTTCAGGTTGGGGAGGCCCTTTATATATAAAAAAAGAAGGCAATAGAAATAAAATCTTATCAATGACTGCTGGTGGTATCCATGAAGTAACATTAAAAATAAAAGAACTACTGGGTTGTGAGATTGTAGATGGATTTAAAACTGGTGTTTCTGATGAAGAAGTGGCAGTAGTTATTATTGATTGTGGTGGAACTGCTAGATGTGGAGTATATCCAAAGAAAAAAATACCTACAATTAATGTAAATCCAGTTGGAAAAACAGGTCCTCTAGCAAAATTTATAACAGAGGAATATTATGTATCAGATGTTAACCCTAATTGTATAAGTGTTGTAGATGGAGAAGATATGCCACAAAAAGCTCAAGAAAATAAAAGTGAAAATAAGAGTTCCATCAGAAAGCCTGATAATTATGATGAAGTAAAATCAAAAGCACAAGGTGAATATGCTAAAAAGAACATAATACTTTCTATTGGCCAAGGCGCAGGAAAAGTAGTTTCAAAGTTTTATGATGCTGGTAGAGATACTATCCAAATGATAATGAATAATGTAATACCATTTATGGCATTCGTAAGTATGCTTATGGGAATTATTTTAGCATCTGGTTTGGGAGATTGGATTGCAAAGGTAATATCTCCACTTGCTGGTAATATTGGTGGGTTATTGATTATATCAATAATTTGTACACTTCCATTCTTATCACCAATATTAGGGCCTGGTGCAGTTATAGCACAAGTAGTAGGAACTCTTGTAGGTACTCAAATTGGTCTTGGAGCAATACCAGCATACTTAGCACTTCCTGCTTTATTTGCAATAAATGGACAAGCTGGATGCGATTTTGTCCCAGTAGGATTAAGTTTGGGAGAAGCAGAACCAGAAACCGTGGAATATGGTGTTCCAGCTCTATTTTATTCTCGTTTAATAACTGGTCCAATATCTGTTATTATTGCATATGGAGTTGCGGTATTTGCTTTAAGATAATATTTAATGTCAGTATTAGGTTTAAATTTGATTAATAAAATTTAAAATATAAATTTAAGCTAGTCAAGAGTTTTGTTAATGAAAGACTAGCTTTTATACTATTAATCAACTGTAATTATCGATTTAGATTAATACTAAATTTTCCTCTATTAAAGTGAAATTTTATGTATTAATTTGGTTTCAAGTTTGTACTAGAATGAAATCAAGGAGGAGATACAAAATGAATGTAACTGAGAAAATTCCTTCTATTGACCGCAAGATATTTAAAATATTGATTATATGTAGTAAAAAAGAGTTTGTAAGTATCAATTCAATAGCAAATGAACTAAATGTTACAACTAGAAGTGTAAGAACATATATAAAACAATTGAATAAAGACTTAGGGAGTGATATAGCAGTAATTAAATATGTAAAAGGTCAAGGATATAAACTGGAAATAAAAGATGAAAAAGTACTTAATAAGATTATTGATATGAATAGAAAAAATATATTCTCATTAAACTCAAAGGAAGATAGAGTAGAGTTTATACTAAATTATTTGATAGAGCTAGATGGATTTATTACACTTGATAGTTTGGCAGATGAGATGTGTGTAGGAAGAACTACTCTAGTAAATGATTTCCAGTATGTAGAAAAAGTTCTAGCTTCATATAATTTAAACTTAATAAAAAAACAGAATACAGGGATGAAATTACATGGAAATGAACTTGATATTAGATTACTTATATTAAATCAGTTGTATAAGAACTCAAGAAAGGATTTAAATAATTCAAAATATTTTAAAGATATTAAAAAAGAAGAACTCACAAGTTTGGAAGAGGAATTATTGACTTTGTTCAAAAATAATAATTTTTATGTTACAGATGAAATGCTAAGAGAAGTTCTTAACTATATTGTAGTTTTAATTTATAGAGTAAAAGAAAAAAATAGAGTAAAAGAGTATAATGCAAAGTTTGATTTACTCAAATCATATGATGAATACCTTATTGCTAGGGAAATAAAACAAATATTATCAAAAAGATTTGAATGTGTTTTAAATGATGAGGAAATTATTTATTTGACTATACCATTAGTAAGTGGAAATGCACCAGCATCAGAATGTGCTTTAAATAGTAGTAGAATTAATAAAAATATTGATGAGTTGATGGAAAATATATTTAACCAAATATATATTGATATGGGTATTTTTATAAATGAGGATGAATTAAGGATAGGACTAGGATATCATCTTAGTTTTACTCTAAATAGGCTATTATTTAATATAAAATTAAAGAATATATTGCTAGAAGAGATTAAACAGAACTATATACTTCCTTTTAAATTAGCTCAAATAGCAGGAAGAGTAATAGAGCAGAAATATAATTTAGAAGTTTCAGAAGATGAGATTGGATATATAGCAATTCATTTTAGTGGATATTTAGAAAGAAATAGTAGTAGATTTTATTCAATAAAGAAAATAGCAATTATATGTGGTACTGGTCTAGGGACAGCAAAGCTATTAAAAATAAGAGTTGAAAAATTAATAGGTAATAATCCACAAATTGATACTCTTTCAAGTTTTAATTTGAGAAATATTAACTTAGATGAATACGATATAGTTTTTACAACTATTGATTTAGACACATCAAATATAGGAACAATAGTGTTGAAAATAAATACAATATTTGATGAAAATAAACTAAGAGAACAATTAAAAACAGTATTGTGTTTAAGAGAAGGAAATATTGATACCACTAATTCTACAAATTTATTAATAAATAATTTGTTGGATGAAGATAAATTTATGATATTGAATGAAAAGACGATAATTGGGTCTTTGGAAAAAATGATGGACAATCTTATGGATTTAGGATGTATTGATGATAAGTTTAGAGAAAACATAATTAATAGAGAAGAAAAATCTCCTACAGTTTTTGATAAAGGTCTATTATTTCCCCATTCTGTAAATGAAAAGTCAGATAAATTTCTAATGGCAATTGGGATTTTAGAAGAACCAATACAATATGCAAATAGAAGTATAAAAATAATACTTATGACCATGTTTCCATGTGAGAATCAAATGGATTCAGACTTGTTGGTAAAAATTTATGAAGAAGTTTTAAAGATAGGACAAGATGTAAAGTTAACAAATAAGATAAGTAAATGTAGAAGTTTTTTAGAATTTAAAAAAGTGTTACTCAAAAATCTTATGTAGAATCGTACAGAATTAAAAAATAATGTGATTTGTGGAAGGTGTATAAATATGAAACTACTTGTAATTTTATTTGTTGTTTATGTTCTAAATACTATATTTATAATGAAACAGAATAAATTATATTTTAAAACTTTAAATAGAGCTAAAACAAAAGGGGAGATAGTATCTACAGGAAAAAAGAAAAGTTATTTTTCTAAAGGAAGTATAGCTATTATATCTTCAGATTCAGATGGTTTTATAAGGTTTGGGGAAATTTTGAAAGGACGCACAGTAATGGCTAAGTTTAAAGAGATTGAAGAAATAGAAGGATTAGACATATATAGTGCAGAGCAAAGATTTAAAGATGAAGAAAGTATTGTACAAGCTATAAAATTTATAAAAGAAAAAATAAATGTTTCTTTTAATTAACTTAATATAAATATAAATTATCAGGAGGAATGTCATGAAATATGAAGTTAAGATAAGTGGGATAGGCAGTTTAGTTAAAGAGTTAATGGATGAAAGCAATTGTCTTATCATATATGATGAAACCATCAATGATGAAGACTTAAAGGATATATCTGTAATTCATTCAATATCAACATTAAAAAGTGATGTTGAAATAGGAGACACACTTACAATAGGAAATAGAGATTATTGTATAGTTTCAGTTGGAGACATTGCTCAAAAGACTCTTAGAGAAATTGGTCATTGTACAATCAAATTTGATGGGGAATGTGAAGTAAATTTACCAGGAGAAATACATGTAGAAATAGGAAATCCAAATGTAACTATTGGAGATTTAATAACTATTTCTTAATTTGAAAAATAAAATTATTATAACAGGAGGAATGGATATGTTAGATTTAAACAGAAAACTTGCAAAGTTAGAAGAAGAAGGTAAGAAAATAAAAGTAGCTCTTATAGGTGCTGGTCATATGGGAAATGGAATGGTAAGCCAAATGGCAAATATGAAAGGTATTGAGGCTTCTATTGTTGTAGATATAAATTTAGAATTAGCTCATAAGGCATTTACTGATGCAGGAATAGATGAAGCAGTTATAGATAATGTAACAAATGAAAATGATGCAGAACTAAAACTACAAGAAGGAAAAGTATTGACTTGTAATGATTTTCTTGTAGCTTGTAAGACTAAGTCAATAGATGTAGTTATAGATGCAACTGGTGGTATTGCAATTGGTGCAGAAATAGCACTAAATGCTATCTTAAATAAAAAACACATAGTAATGTTAAATGCTGAGACTGATTGTGTTGTTGGACCAATACTTAAAAAATTAGCAGATGATGCTGGAGTAATCTTTACAGGTTCTGCAGGGGATGAGCCAGGAGCTGTAATGGAATTATTCGATTTTGCAGATGCAATGGGATTTGAAGTTAGAGTTATAGGAAAAGGTAAAAATAATAAATTAGATTTAGATTGTAATCCTGATACTGTTAGAGAAGAAGCAGAAAGAAAAGGAGCTTCACCTCATATGATAGCTTCTTTTAAAGAAGGAACTAAAACAATGGTAGAAATGGCCTTAATGTGTAATGCAACTGGATTTGTACCTGATGTAAGAGGTGGTCATGGTATTGAAGCTACAGTGAATGAAGTACCTAAAAAATATGCATTAAAAAGTGAAGGTGGAGTATTAGATAATTATGGTGTAGTTGATTTTGTAAATGGCATAGCACCTGGAGTATTCGTAGTGGTTGCTCATAAATTAAAAGCTGTTAATGATGAATTAAAATATTTAAGTATGGGTGATGGACCTAATTACATATTATATAGACCATATCATTTGTGTAGCTTAGAGACTCCTTTATCAGCAGCTATGGCCGTTTTAGAACATAAGGCTACAATAGTACCTAAAAATGGACTAGTTGCAGAAGTTATGACTATAGCTAAGAAAGATTTGAAAAAAGGTGAGTATATGGATGGATATGGTGCATATACATGCTATGGTACTATAGAAAAGTACGATGTTGCAAAAGCTATGAATGCTGTTCCTATTGGTCTAGTTAGCAAAAAGACTAAAGTAGTTAAAGATATTAAAAAAGGTGAAGTTATAACTTATGATATGGTTGAGATAGAAAAAGATACTACTTTATATCATTTAAGACAATTACAAGAAAAAATATTTGGGTAAGATTTGGTTATAATATAATATAGATACTATTCAAAAGGGGTGATGGTTATTTTTAAATCAGCCCTTTTAAATTTATGTATATTTTTGGTAGGATATTTTGTATGTAAATATATTATAGGTCATTTATAATTGAAAATCTCAATAGTATATTTAATTCAAATTAATTTTGCAACTTTATATTCATATTTTAAATAATATAATTAAAAATTTTAATATAAAATGAATTAAAATGACCAATTATGTATTATAATATTAACTGTAATACTAATATAGTTCTATTAATTAAAGAAATATCCCCCATTAATATATAATAAATATCTTTAAGCAAGAGGACTTAGTAAAAAAATATATCGTATTCAATAAAAAATCTGTTTACAGAATGGTATATATAGTTATATAATATACTATATAAGATGCGAAAAGATAAAAAGTATAGCACAATGAAAGAAGGTGATTATTATTCAGCTTAATGAAAGACAACTAAAAATTATAGATATAGTTAAGGAAAATGAACCAATAACGAGTGAAAGTATTGCCTCCAGCTTGAATGTGACTCGTGCTACACTTAGATCTGATTTAGCTATATTGACAATGACAGGAATACTAGACGCAAGACCAAAAGTTGGATATTTTTATTCAGGAGTTAGTGAAATTAATTTAATTGGTAAAAGTATAAAAGAAAAATCAGTAGAAGATATAATGAGCATGCCTGTACTAGCTAAGAAGGACGAAAGTATATATGATGTAATAGTCACTATGTTTTTATCTGATGTAGGGAGTATAGTTATTATAGATGAAAATGAAGAGTTATGTGGAGTTGTCTCCAGAAAAGACTTGCTAAAAGCAACAATAGGAGGTTCTGATATAAATAAGATGCCAATAGGCATGATAATGACAAGAACTCCAAATGTAGTTACTTTAACTAAAGGAGCAAGTGTTTTATTAGCTTCAAGAAAAATAATAGAACATGAAGTAGATTCGATTCCAATTGTTGAATATAAGGGAGAAGACAAAAATCATATGAGAGTTGTTGGGAGAATATCAAAAACCAACATAACTAAGCTATTCTTAGAAATAGTTGACAATTAAGGAGGTATGCTGGTGAAAAACCTAATTATATATGCAGTATCAGATTCAGTAGGGGAGACTGCACAACAAGTTGCAAAAGCATGTATGTCTCAGTTTTATGTAAATGAAACTTATGAAATAAAACGATTCCCATACATGATTAATAAAGGAGTACTACTTGAAACATTGGAGAATGCAAAAGCTGAAAACGCTTTGATTGTATATACATTAGTTGATGAAGAGTTATGCAGTATTGTTGAAAGATATTGTGAGAGAGAAGGTCTTAGTTGTATAGACCTTATGACAGATATCTTAAGAGAAATAAGCAAGAGAACAGGAAGAAAACCTAAAAGAGAAGCTGGTATAATTAGAAAATTAGATGAATCTTATTTTAAGAGAGTTGAAGCTATAGAGTTTGCAGTAAAATATGATGATGGAAAAGACCCTAGAGGTGTTCTTCAAGCAGATATAATTTTAGTGGGAATCTCAAGAACATCTAAAACTCCTTTGAGTATGTATTTGGCTAATAAAAATATAAAAGTAGCTAATGTTCCATTAGTTCCAGAAATACCAATTCCTAAAGAGGTATTTGAGATAAATACTAAGAAGATAATAGGTCTTACTAATTCACCTGAAAAGCTTAATGAAATAAGAACTCAAAGATTAAAAGCTTTAGGTCTATCTAGTAAAGCCAACTATGCTAATCTAGAAAGAATACTTCAGGAATTAGATTATTCAGAAGAAATAATGAAAAAAATAGGATGCCCAGTAATAAATGTTTCAAATAAGGCAATAGAAGAAACAGCAGGTATAATCTTAGACATAATGAAAGAAAATGGTCTAAAGATATACAAAGAAATAGAAATTTAATAATGTCTATTAATAAAAATGATATAAATTAAAATAAAAAGATTAATGGGGGATTTAACAATGGAAACTAAGTATGTTTATAGTTTTGGTGAAGGAAGCAAAGACATGAAATCTTTACTAGGAGGTAAAGGTGCCAATTTAGCAGAAATGACTAAGATAGGCTTACCTGTCCCTCCTGGATTCACTATAACAACAGAAGCATGTAATGACTATTATGTTAACAATGAAAGTATAAGAGCAGAGATAATAAAAGAAATAGAAAATCATTTAGCTACTTTAGAAAAAGACTTAAATAAAACATTAGGATGCAATAAGAATCCATTATTAGTATCAGTTCGTTCTGGTGCAGTATTCTCTATGCCAGGAATGATGGATACAATTCTTAACCTAGGTCTTAATGATAATAGTGTTGTTGGTCTAGCAGAAGCTACACAAAATGAAAGATTTGCATATGATAGTTACAGAAGATTCATACAAATGTTTTCTGATGTTGCTATGGAAGTTCCAAAATATAAATTTGAGAATGTATTAGATAGAGTAAAAGAAGCAAAAGGATATACAGTTGACACAGAGCTTACAACTGATGATTTAAAAGAAATAGTAAAAGAGTTTAAAGCAATATACAAAAAAGAAATTAAAGGTGATTTCCCACAAGACCCAAAAGAACAATTAATGCTTGCTATAGAGGCTGTATTTAGATCATGGAATAACCCTCGTGCAATCGTATACCGTAAATTGAATGATATAGCTCATAACTTAGGAACAGCAGTAAACATCCAATCAATGGTATTTGGTAACATGGGAGAAACTAGTGGTACAGGTGTTGCATTTACTAGAAATCCAGCTACAGGAGAAAATAAATTATTTGGTGAATTCCTAATGAATGCACAAGGTGAAGACGTTGTTGCAGGTATAAGAACTCCTCAAAATATATCAACTCTTGCTGATGTAATGCCAGCTGTATTTGATGAATTCGTAAAAATTACTCATATACTTGAAGGTCACTATAAAGATATGCAAGATATAGAGTTTACTATAGAAAATGAAAGATTATATATATTACAAACTAGAAATGGTAAGAGAACAGCAGCAGCAGCAATAGCTGTAGCAGTTGATTTAGTTGAAGATGGAATAATAGACGAAAAAGAAGCTATAATGAGAATTGAGCCTAATCAATTAGACCAATTATTACATCCAAAATTTGAAGATAAGGCATTAAAAGAAGCTAAAGTTATAGCAAAAGGTTTACCAGCATCACCAGGTGCAGCAAGTGGTAAAGTTTATTTCAATGCTGATGATGTAGTAAAAGCAAGTGAAAAAGGAGAAAAAGTAGTTTTAGTTAGACTAGAGACATCTCCAGAAGATATAGAAGGTATGGTTAAGGCTGAAGGAATCCTTACAGCTAGAGGTGGAATGACATCACATGCAGCAGTTGTTGCTAGAGGTATGGGTAAATGTTGTGTTGCTGGATGTGGAGAAATAAAAGTTGATGAATTTAACAAAGAAATAAGAGCACTTGATGATGTAGTTATAAAAGAAGGAGAATATATTTCTATAGATGGTTCTACAGGAAATGTTTACTTAGGAGATGTTAAGAAAACAGAAGTAGCTTTAACTGGTAACTTTGAGAAATTAATGAAGTGGGTAGACAAACACAAGTGTATGATGGTTAGAACTAATGCAGATAATCCTAGAGATGCTCGTGCAGCTATAGAGTTTGGTGCTGAAGGTATAGGTCTATGTAGAACTGAGCATATGTTCTTTGATGAAGATAGATTACCAGCAGTTAGAGAAATGATATTATCTAATACAGTAGAGCAAAGAGAAAAAGCACTTGAAAAAATATTACCAATGCAAAGAGAAGATTTTGTAGAGTTATTTAAAGTTATGGATGGAAAACCAGTTAATATAAGATTACTAGACCCACCACTACATGAATTCTTACCTCATGATGATGAGACTATAGAAGAGCTTGCAAAATCTATGGGTATAAAAGTAAGTGATATTAAGAAGAGAATAGTTGATTTAGATGAATTTAACCCAATGCTTGGACACAGAGGTTGTAGACTTGCAATAACTTATCCTGAAATATGTGTAATGCAATCTAAAGCTATAATACAAGGAGCTATAGAGGCAATAAGAGCAGGTGTTAAAGTTTCTCCAGAGATAATGGTTCCATTAGTTGGAGAAGTAAATGAGTTAAAGATAATAAGAAAAATGATAGTAGATACTGTTGATGCTATAATAAAAGAAGAAGGTGTAGAAGTTCCTTATACTGTAGGCACTATGATAGAAATACCTAGAGCTTGTTTAACTGCTGATGAAATAGCACAAGAGGCAGACTTCTTCAGCTTTGGTACTAATGACTTAACTCAAATGGCATTTGGATATTCAAGAGATGATGCTGGTAAATTCTTAGGTCAATATGTAGATGAAGAAATATTAGAAAAAGACCCATTCCAAGTACTAGACCAAAATGGTGTTGGTAAATTAGTTAAGATGGGCGCTAAGTTAGGTAGAGAAGTTAAACCAGAATTAAAACTAGGAATATGTGGAGAGCATGGTGGAGAACCATCTTCAGTAGAGTTCTGTTATAATGTAGGACTTAACTATGTATCTTGTTCACCATTTAGAGTGCCAATTGCTAGACTTGCAGCAGCTCAGGCATCTATAAAAAATCCTAGATAGTTAATATACTGTAAAATTATATAATTAAAGTAATATCCCCTATATATTTAATGTATCAAATAAATTATTTGTAAGTTAAGTATAGGGGATTTTTATTTTATTACAAAAAGATAACTTATATAACTTAAGGTGAAACGTATTTAATTGTATTGCATATATTATTGTAGAGAGAAATTTTAACTAATAATTAAATTGAGTTTACTGGAGGGGATAAAGTTGACAAAGTGTCCTAAATGTGGAAAGGAAGTATCATCACGTCCAGGTAGTATATGCCCACGATGTGGATTTAAAGTAGCAGAGGAAAGTCTAAAAATGAGATGCCCAGAGCCTAGTTGTAGGGCTTTGGTATCTAGGAGACTAGATTATTGTCCTAAATGTGGATGCAAACTGAAAGGATATAATATTTCTGAATTTGTTAACATGGTAAGATGTAAAATAGATGAGACATTTGATAAAAGATAATTAAATTCAGAGTTAAACTTTTGAGCCATCCATTTTGGATGGCTCTATAAAATCATAAGCTTTTGATTAATCTTCATTTTCCTTAATATTACCTTTATAAAATATGGGATTTTCAAAGAATTTTTGTGTTAATACCTGATATCCACCAGCTTTTTGGAGTTCTCTTAATGGCCGTATATCATAATATATTACAGATGCAGTTTCTTCTGGGAAGAATCGAGCTTTTTTTCGCTCTTCTTTCAATTTAATCTTAAAATAGTCTCCTGCATAAGCATATTGTCCAAGGAGGACTACAATTTCTGGGTCAAAATTGATTGCTACATTTTTCAACATTAATGAGAACATTTCTGCCAGATAACCAACCTCTATCATTGACAGTTCATCTCCATTGTCTGCTTCTTCAAACACATGTCGAATTAAATCTTTAGATTCTATCCACTGATTTATAGAAGACTTTAAAAGTTTCATTGAATTTTTCTTTAACCTATGGCGAATTCTTTCAGCACTAACCATACGTTCAAAGCATCCCTTACTTCCACAGGAACAAATCTCTTCATCACTGTAATCAACAGTCATATGTCCGATTTCTCCAATAAGAGCATTTCTACCAGTAAGTACAACATTATCAATGTAGCATGAAGAAATTCCTGCCTCTGCATACATGACAACTGTTCTTTTATTACGAAATTCTTCCTCAAGAAGAAGCGCATTTCCAGCCATTCTAACTAGGTTTTCTACTATAATCTCCTGTTTTGGATACAATTTCTCAAGCCATTCTTTTATATTGATATTTCTTCCCCAATGTGGAGCCATCATAAAAAATCTGACAATACCATATTTTTGGTCTACGAATCCAGCGATTGCAAAGCTTATGCCATATAATTCATCATGAGAGATTTCTGCATTTACTAGAATATCTTCAATATGAATTGCTAATTCTTTCTGAAATGTGTCTAATGTATTGTTGTAAGTAGCAGGAATTTCTATTTCTAAGACACATTCATTTTTCATAGTCAAAAGTGCAAAATGAATATAGCTCTCTTCAAGAGAGATACACAATATCCTTTTATTACAAGAAAACGAATATAATTCTGGGCGTTTTCCACCAATATTTGTAGAACTGCCTTTACCTGCTGAGACCAAAAGCCCTATTTCTTCAAAACTCTGAATAGCTTTTTTCACTGTAGGACGACTGATTTTGGTCGCTTCACTAATATCATTGACTGATACTTCTGTTGTATTTCTGATGATATCAAGTATTCGTTTCCGATTTAAATATTTTAAGTCTGATGGCATTGAAGCATTTTTCAACTGTTTCTCTCTATTTCCCATAGATTACATTTCCTTTCTTGTTATATTCCATTAGTCGTTACTTTTGTTTAAATATACGATATCATATTTTCTTAATCTTTTCCAGTTCTCTGAGTTGACAATTTAAAAATAAAGTTATAAAATAAAGTTACATAACTATATTACATAATATTAAGGGGGTTTCCAAAATGGAACTAAAACCAAATGTAAATCTTAGTATTTACGAAAAATGTTTTACTGCTGTTGATACACATACAGTTGGAGAATTTACACGTGTTGTATTATCTGGATTTCCAAAATTGCCAGGAAATACAATGATTGAAAAGAAAAAATATTTGGAAGAGAATTGTGACCAGTATCGTAAGGCATTAATGTTTGAGCCTCGTGGACATCATGATATGTTTGGCTCTATTGTTACTGAGCCAATCCATTCAGAAGCAGATTATGGAGTTATATATATGGATACTGGTGGATATTTGAATATGTGTGGGCATGGAACTATTGGAACAGTTACTGCGATTATAGAAGCTAGACTTGTAGAAGCAAAAGAGCCATATACAGAAGTTGTTTTAGATGCACCTGCTGGTCTAATACGTACAAAAGCAGAAGTAAAAGATGGTAAAGTTGTAAATGTAACACTAACAAATGTACCTGCATTTTTGTATAAGGAAAACTTAACAACTAATATTAATGGAAAAGAGATTACATATGATATTTCATTTGGAGGAAGTTTCTTCGCATTGTGTGATGTTACACAATTTGGTATGGATGTAACACCTGAAAATATTCCATTTCTAACTGATTTTGGTATGAAATTAATTGAACATGCTAACCAAGAAAACGAAATACAACATCCTGAATGTGATATTACTTCTGTTGACCTTGCTGAATTGTATTGTCCTACTTCAACACCTGGATGTGACATGAGAAATGTTGTAATATTTGGTGATTATATGGCAGACCGTTCTCCATGTGGAACTGGTACTAGCGCTAAACTTGCGACTCTTTATAAAAGGGGTAAAATTGGTATTGGAGAGCCTTTTGTATATGAAAGCTTTATTGGTACTACATTTACAGGTGTAATTAAGGAAGAAGCAAAGGCTGGAGATTATTCTGCAGTAATACCTAAAATTACAGGAAGTGCTTATATAACAGGGGTATCTACTTATATTATTGACAATGATGACCCTTTAAAATATGGATTCCAGGTTTCAAAATAGTTTTATTTTTCTAACTGTCAATTATTTTATTATAATAAAGACTTACATAGATATAAGCTCTAGGTAAAAGGATTATGTCATATGGAACTTAGAAAAGTTATAATGATTTAAAATGAAAATTATTTGATATGAAATTGAAATATTGAATATAGAGAATTAAGTAGATTTATATAAAATAAATTTATAAATTGTATACTAAGAAGACTGTAGATATATTTGTTTCTATATAAATATATCTACAGTCTTTTATTTAATAATAAATCAATTTTCTATATATTTTTATTAAACAACTTTGTGAAAGTTATTTAATACTTTCTATTTACCAGTATTATTTCCAGTACTAAGTATCCAAGGCTTTTCTATACCATTTTTTAGTGAGTTATAGTTTACAATAAGCGTGTCATAGCTATTTTTAGCATCTTCATTACTTACTACTTGTTTTTTATAATCAGTTAGAGTAATTAATCCTAAATCATATCTTAATTTAGTATTTTTTACTTGTTTTTCTGATAATTCAAGTTGTTTTTTAGTAATTTCAATTGTATCTTCTAAAGCAAGTAATTGAGCATAACTGTCAATCAAGCCTTTTTTTAGAGCTTTTTTACTGTCTTCTAATGTTACTAGACCATTTTCAGTATTGTATTTTTGTTGAAGATAATTTGCATATGTAGTAAGCCCAGCAGCATAAGTCTGTCTTTCAAGATTGTATACCTCAACTTCTTTTTCATATTGCTCATAATCTTTTTTATACTTATCCATAAGAACCTTATATTCATCATCAGGTAAACCATTTTGTTCTGGTTTTGTAGGTGCAACTGGTCTTGTAAGATTAGGTCTATCTGGTAAATCTGCTTTATTCTCATCCTTATCATTAAAACTTTCTTCAGTACGTTCTAAAATCAATTGGTCATACTTTAAGTATTCATTAACCTTACCTTCCATATATGAATCGACTGAGCCACCAACTCTAAAAGATTCAAATCTATATTCTTTATCCAATTGATAATTATTTAAATCTATATTAGTTAACAATTTAAAATAGTCTTGATTATTTTTTAATTCTTGAAGCTTAGATTTTTGAGTATTTTGTAGCGTTTGAAGTTCAAGTTCAGCTGACTCAGTTTCTAATGATGTTACTAAACCCAACTCTTTTTTTAATTTCATATCTTTAATTTCTTTAGTTTTTATTTCAAGATTGTTTTTTATTTTATCCAATTCATTTTCTCTTGAGACTAAATCATTGTATTTATTAGTAATATCATTGGCTATTTGGTCTTCCATAAATCCCTTGGCTTGCTCACTTTGATTTTTAAGAAGTCCAATTTGGTCGTATGGAAATGCATTATCACTTCCAGTAAAACTATCAAACTCATCTTGTACTTCTAACTTTTCTTTTAACATTTTTATTTCTTCTGATTTCATCTTTAATTTTTCACTATTTTTAAGCGCTGCACTGACAGCTTCTCTAGCAGTCAAAATTTCCTTTTCAGATGTTCTTTTAGTTGAGTCATTCATGATAGAGTTATCAACTTTATTTATAGAAGAAGTATTATCATTTGCATAAACTGGCATTAGATTAGCTGTTATTATACCAACACCACATCCGATTGCAACTATTTTACTAACTTTCTTATTCAATACAATCACCCTCCATTCTATTTAAACTTTAGCTTTCAATTTTGGTTTCTTTATTATCTTTCTTTTTATATCACCTATTTTATCTGTTATTTTACCAAATATTTTAGGCATTTTGTCTGAAAACTTATCTTCCCATCTATCAAATATCAAGTATATGGTAGGTATAAGTACCAAAGTTATAAGTGTAGATACAGTCAGACCTCCCATTATAACTATTGCTAGTGGTTGCATTGTTTCTCCACCTTCACCAAGAGATAGTGCTGTTGGTAACATACCTAAAATTGTTGTTGCTGTTGTCATTAGAACTGGTCTTAATCTTGCTGCACAACCAATAGAAACCAATCCAATTAAATCATTGCTACGATTTGTCTTTCTAAGTTGTTCTATGTAGTCAATAAGAACTATACCGTTGTTAACAACTATACCTATAAGTAAGATTATACCTAACATACCTACAGTACTCAAACTTTGCCCACTGACTAGGAGAGAAAGTACAACTCCAACAAATGCAAATGGAACACAGAACATGATTATAAATGGTTTACTAAATGATTCAAACTGAGCTACCATTACCATATAAACTAATGCTATGGCTATAACCATTGAGAATCCAAGACTTGCCATAGATTCGTTCATCATCTCTGTTTCTCCACCAACACCAATAGAGTAATCTTTAGGAATTACCATCTTGTTAGTTTTTTCTAGTGCTAGTTTAGTAGCAGTACCAGCATCTACATTATCAAGTGTAGCAGTTATATTTACAGAGAAATCTCCATCAGTCCTAGATATAGATTGTAGACCATCTGCCATTTTTATATCTGAAAAAGCACCAAGAGGAACTTCTTTTCCAGTTGCAGAGTTTACTTTTAATTGTTTTATATCTTCCAGATTGTCAATACTGTCTGCTTTAAATTTTAAATTTACATCCACTTTATAGTCATCAATAGTAGCAGTAGTGACTGAATCACCATTTATTGCTGTACGTAGTAATCCTGCAATTTCGGCAGTATTTACACCATACTCTTGAGCTTTATGTTTGTCTATGGTAAATTGAGCTTCTTGTGTTGTATCTGTAAGAGAAGTCTTAACATTTCTAAATCCTTTTATGGAGCTGAATTGTTTTTCGGCTTCTTTTCCTAATATTTTTAATACATCTAAATCAGGGCCTTTCATTTCTAATGTAAAGTCTGCCCCTGTACTTCCACCCATGACACTACTATTTTGACTTACATTTATTTTACAGTCTGGGACAGTGGCAACTCTATCAATTATTTCTTTTTCTATCTCATCAGTAGTTCTCTTTCTATTTTTTTGAGATTCTAATTCAATTGCTATATTTGCTGTATTATTATTTGAATCTGATGTTAAAGTTGTTATTAAAGTTTTAACTTCTGGGATATCTGAAACTTTTTTCTCAGTCATAGATACATAGTAATCATTAGATTCTAGACTAAGACCCTTTGGAAGTTCTATAGAAATTGCCAATGCCCCTTTGTCTGCAGCTGGCATAAAGTCCATACCTATAAAGCTCATTCCAAATAGAGAAGCTATAAAAATAAGTAAACTTGCTATTACTACTAAGCGTTGGTGTCTTAAGCATACACTTAGTAATTTTTTATACCCTTCACTTACTTTATCAAATATAGGGCTATCTTTTTCTTTCATTTTTTCGCTATTCTTACCTCTACTTAATTTTGCGAATACACTAGGAACAAGAGTAATTGCGCCTATGAAAGAGAAGGCTAGAGAAGCTATAAGTGTTTTACCTAATGCTCCAAAGGTTATTTTAGCTATACCTTCTGTAAACATAATAGGTAAAAATATTGCTATAGTAGTCAATGTTGATGCAAGTATGGCATTGGTTACAGTTCTTGTACCCTCAATAGCACAATCGTCAATACTCATGCGACCACTTTTCCTATATTTAAATATATTTTCAATTACAACTGTAGCATTATCGACAACCATACCAACTGAAATTACCAAGGAACTTGCAGTGATAAGGTTTAAACTTTCTCCTGTAAAGTATAGAACTGCTATAGCACCTATTATAGAAATTGGGATTGCTATGGCAACAACTAGTGAAGCTCTTACACTTTTTAAGAAAGCAAAGATTACCACAAAGGCAATAACAGCACTTATAAGCAAGTTGCTCATTACACTATTTATTGATTCACTTATGTACTCACTTGTATCGTTAGCAATTTTAATTTTAAATTGAGGATTTTCTTTATTTAATTCATCTACATATTTATATGCATTTTGCATAACTTTTACAGTATTGGCATCCTGTTGTTTAGAAATATCTATTACCAAACTGTCTTTTCCATTATATCTATAAATACTGTCTTTGTCTGCATATCCATAATCTACACTACAAAGGTTATCTAATCTAACTGTATTTCCACCTTTTACAGGAATTTGAAGCTGTTTTATATCATCTAAAGATTCAAGTTTATCAATTGCTCTTAAAACTATTTTATCTTCACCTTGAGTAATTGACCCATAAGGATATGTTTTATTACTAGATGATAAGATACCCTTTATAGTTGATAAACTAACTCCATAATTTGAAAGAACAGCTGGGTCAGCTATTACATTGACTTGTGCTTTTTCTCCACCTTTAAGGTCTGCTGAAGTTACACCATCTATAGATTCTATTTTAGGTTGAATCACATCCTCAGCATATTTTCTCAATGCCTGTGAACTATTTTCATTTCCTCCAGATATAACAAGCTGACCTATGGCTTGTGCATTCATATCTAATTTTAGAACTGTTGGTTTAGCTGCATCCTCTGGAAGACTAGTCTGTAATGCATCAACTTTAGACCTAACATCGTTCATTATTTCATCTAAATTGGTTCCAAACTCGAATTGAGCAACTACCATAGAAACACTTTCTTGTGAACTTGATATGGTAGTATTTACGTTTGAAACAGCTGATAAACTTTCATCAACTTTTTGACTAACTTGTTCATCAACGTCTTGAGGACCAGCACCTGTCCAAGTAGTCATAACCATTACAACAGGTATTTCTATATCAGGCATTAGATTTATTGACATTTTCTTGTATCCAATACCACCAAAAACTATTAATACTAAGAAGACCATTATGATTGTGAGAGGACGCTTAACAGAAGTTTGTATAAAATTCATAGTACTATTTCTCCTTTTCTACAGGAAATATCTTAGTTCCATCAGAAATAAGACTTATACCCCCAATAACCACTGTATCTTTTTCGCTTACACCACTTTTGATTTCTATTTTATCCTCTGTTACAATTCCAGTTTGAACTAATTTTTTCTTTGCTATATTATCCTTCTTTGCTATGTATACATATTTCTTTCCTTTTTCTTCGAATATTGCCTTTTTAGGTACTGTAACAGCACCATTTTCTTTTTCAACACTTAAATTTACTTGAGCAGACATTCCTGCTTTAAATTTATTGTTTGTATTATTAACAAGCACTTTAACAGGATATAAAGATGTCTGTGGGTCAACTACTGAAGGTACATAATCTACTTTTCCTAAAATTCTCTGGTCTTCAATTATAACTTCTACATTTCCATCCTTCTTAAATTTACCTATGTCTGATTCGGCTACATTTAAGTCAACTTCTAATATGTTAGGGTTGGAAATAGTAAAAGCTGGCTGTGATTGTGTTATCATTTCTTTTGCATCAAAGTTTTTAGCCGTTATTGTACCATCTACTGGAGCTGTTAATGTTAACTTATCTAAGTTACTCATTGCCAAATTATATGATACTTGAGCTTGGTCAAGTTGTTTTTTAGCAAGAGCTTTAGCTTGAGGTATACTCTTTGAAGTTGCTGTATCGTATGATCTTTGAGCAGAATCTAGTTGTTGTTTTGATTGTTCTAAAGCAAATTCTATTTTTTTAAATTGGTCTAAACTAATTACTTCCTGCTCATAAAGAACCTTATTATTGTCATAATTCCTTTGAGATTCATCATATTGAATCTTTGCATTATCAAGAGCTGTCTTTGCTTGATTCACTTGTGATTCTAATGAACCACCAGTTGCACTTGAATAACTTGCTTTAGCCAAATCTAATGCTGCTTTACTTTGTTTTACACTATTTTCTAGATCTGGACTGCTTATACTCAATAATTCATCTCCTTTTCTTACATTTTGCCCAAGTTTTACATAAACTTCTTGAACTGTGCCAACAGTCTGTGCAGTAACAGCTGTTTCATCTTTAACCTTTGTAGTTCCTGAAAAAGCATTTGTGTTTTCAATTTCTCCTCCTACTGCTTTTTGAACAGAAACTGCTATTGGTTTCTCAGGTTCAGGTTCTTCTGTTTTTCCACATCCAACTAAAAACAGTGAACTACACATTAAGAAAACTATTAAATATCTTTTCATATCTCCTCCTATTATATATTGCGCACTAGCTTGTTGTAGAATTTAAAGTGTCTTATTTTAAGTTTAGTTTTAGGCTAATAAAAAAACTTCCCTTTATTGGCAATTTATAATTCTCTAATTTGATTATAAATTTATAATTATTATGAGTCAATAACTTTTTCTTGTTTTAAATTTATTAATAGTTTATAATTTATACTATATAAATAACGAATGTTTTATTACATTATTTGTTGAAGGGATGTTACAAAGATGGATAACAATAATATACTTAAAATAGCAGACTCTTTCTTAGATTTCTTATTTGTACTTGAAAATAATATATTTAAAGAAAGTGATTTGTTAAAAAAATTTCAAAATAACTCGGATATAATGAAAGCGTATTTTGAAGAATGTCCAATGGCTCCATCGCATGCGAAGGTAATTCTTTATCTTATGACATCGAACTCATCATCAATTTCTCAAATAGCTTCTAATTTAGGAATATTAAAATCAAATATGACACCAATTATTGATAGATTGGTAGAACATGATTTAGTGAATAAATTTCCTGACCCAAAAGATAGAAGAATTCTTAGGGTGGAATTAACGGATAAGGCATTTAAATTGTTTGATGCAGTAAAAGCTATACTTAAAGAGTCTTTAGTAAAGAAACTATCAAATCTTTCTGAAGAAGAGTTAGCTTTATTGGATGAACACACACTGAAGCTATCAGAAATAGTAAAAAAATTAGGTTAGATGTAGTTGTGAAAGTCATAATTAAAAAAGAAAAATTTTGTAAAACAATAAATGTCAGTAGCATAATATTATATATTATACTACTGACATTTATTGTTTTATGAGTATTATTTAATTATCAAACTCTATTTTCCAACTAAAATAACCATTATCTGGATTCTTATTGTATTTTAATGTGGCATCAAACTTATTCCCATTTTTAGAAGTTAAAGACTTTACTTTGGTTTCACCTTTTTTCAAAATGTTTTTGACCATTGTTTTATTAACTTTCTTTTTATAAAGACTTAAGTACTTATCATTTTTCCAAATAACAAATTTACATTCTTTATGATTTTTACAAGCAAATCCTTTATCGAATTCAAGCACATCACCTTGACAAACAGGACATTTACCAAGAGATAGATTATCATCATTATTTTTACTTTCATTTTTGTCATCAGAATCTTTTGACACAGCAATTTCCTTTGTGGAATTAGCTATACCTTTTTTCTGCTTTTTTTCCTTTGTTTTAGTAAATTTTTTAGTTTTTGAATCAAAAATATATGCTTCTGTGTTTATGTTTTTTGAAGTATCGTGTTTTATAATATTGACATTTTGATATATAAAATTAATGATATTAGTAAGATATTCTTTTCTAGTGTATTTTCCTTTTTGAATATCACTCAAACTTTTTTCGAGTTTTCCAGTATAGTCTACATCAAATAAGTCTTTAACAGGGAAAATTTCAACTAAGTTTTTTCCAAGGTCTGTTATAGAGTAAGATTTTCCTTTTTTATTTACATATCCAACTTGGCTTATTTTCTTCAATACATCAGCACGTGTGGCTGATGTCCCTATAGAATATCCTGATAACACTGTTGTATCTTCTTCAGGCACGTTTTTACCACAATTTTTCATGGCTTTTAGAAGAGTGTCTTCAGTATATGGTTTAGGAGGAGTAGTCTGTTTAGTTAATGGTTTTACTTCTAAGACATCTACACTATCATCTTTATTTACAAGTGGAAGTAAATCGTTTTTTTCTTCCTTATTATATACTTCAAGATATCCTTTTGATTTAAGTACTTTACCTTTTGTTAGGAAAGTACAATTATCTACTTCTGTCTTAATTTCTGTATTCTCATATTCAGCAGGAGGCATAAAATTTGCTATAAACCTATCTTTTATAGCATCATAAACTAGTTGTTCATCTTTAGATAAGCTTTTTGGAATTATATAAGTAGGGATTATAGCACTATGTGAATCTACTTTAGAAGAATCAAAGACTCTTTTAGTCTTGGAAAATTTAATTTTATTTTCATATTCAAGACCAACCTTTAATTTGTCTAAGGTTTGAGATACTTTTGAAGTTAAGCTTTCTTCTAAAAAAATAGAATCAGTTCTAGGATAAGTTATATATCCACCCTTACCATTACCTTCATAAAGAGATTGACAGACATTTAAAACCTTGTCAGATGTAAAATTAGAATACTTAGAAGTTATATATCCTTGAAGTGATGTCAAACTAAAAAGTTTGGGTGCATATTCTTTTGACATAGTAACTTTTTTATCTAGTATTTTACCTGTTTCAGATGTAATTGAAGCTATAATTTTATTTGCATCTTCAAGTGTATCAAATTTACTTTCTTTGCCCTTAACATACTTACCTTTATATTCACCAGCTTCAGCTTTAAAATGACCTTCGATTTCGTAATAAGTTTTAGGAACAAAATTTAGTATTTCCATATCTCTATCATAGACTAATTTAACTGTTGGAAGAATTACTCTACCTATATTTAATAATTTTCCATTTCCATATTTCAATGTAGCAACAGAAGTGAAATTTATTCCAATCAACCAATCAGTGATAAGTCTTGTATATCCAGCCGCTTGAAGATTTCTCATTTCATCTTCATCTTTTAAGTTTTTTATACCTCTTGTAATGTCTTCTGGTGTCCATTCGTTTACTAAGATTCTTTTTACTGGTTTTTTATTGTTTGCAAGTAAAAATATTAGAAATGCTATGAGTTCTCCTTCTCGGTCATTATCAGTAGCATTTATTATGTATTCTACATCTTTTCTATTCAAGAGCTTTTTTACAGTATTAAATTGTTTGGTTTTAGAACTATCAATCTTAAATTTAAACTTATCTTCAGGAACAAATGGAAAATTATTCATTTTCCAAGAACCAGAATATTTATCTTTATCATAATCCTTCATATCATATAATGATACTAAGTGCCCAACTGCATAAGTAATTATATAATCATTTCCTTCAAAGTAACCATCTTGTCTAGTCTTTGCACCTAGAAAGGATGCTATAGTTTTTGCAACAGATGGTTTCTCAGCAAGTACAAGTTTCATAAAAAATCCTCCTTTAAAACACTAATAATTATATTACCACAAAAAAATAAAAAACTTCAAGAGGTCGAAATTTAAGTTATAATATTTATAGAAAGTTGAAAGGAGATATAAAATGTATAATTTGAAAGTAAAAAAATTAAATGATGATGCTATAATACCTAATTTTGCTCACAAGGGTGATGCTGGTATGGATTTGTATTCTATAGAAGAGGTTGTAATACCTTCTGGGGAGACTAAACTTATTAAAACTGGTATATGTATAGAGCTTCCTGCTATGACAGAAGCACAGGTAAGACCTAGAAGTGGACTTGCTTTAAAACATTCTATTACTGTGTTAAACACACCAGGGACTATTGATGAAGGATATAGAGGAGAGCTTAAAATTATATTAATAAATCATGGGAAAAATGATTTTAAAGTTGAGAAACATATGAAAATTGCTCAAATGATAGTGAAACCTATCTATGATATTAACATAGAAGAAGTGAAGGAATTAAGTGATTCTGAAAGAGGAAAAGGTGGATTTGGTTCAACAGGTTTTTAAAAAGTTACAAAAAAGTTAAAAAATATAGCCATCTTTTAAAAAGGTAAAAGATGGCTATATTGCTGAATTACAGACTGTTAATAATTAAAATTCATTTATGGTAATTTGTGGTAAATAAATATTGCTATAGACAAATAGTTACAAATTTGTAATAATATTAATATAAAAGAAATAATTGATATTTTAATAGAGTGTCAATTATTTCTTTTATATTTAAAAATTAAATAAAGTTACTAGAAAAGAGGAGATGAGTGGAAAGTTATGAATTTTAATCAAAAGAGAATAGCAGCCAGTATAATGGCAACTGCGATAATAATGCCTACAATGGGGAACTTAGCATATGCCGATGAATCTGGAGTAGAGAGTGTAAGTATAGAAAGTAGAACAATAACAGGGAATGCAGTAAATTTTAGAAAAGGACCAAGTACAAACCATGAATCAATGGGAAAACTTTACAAAGGTGATAAAGTTGAGTATGTAGGAAAAGATGGTTCTTGGGCAAAAGTTAAATATAATGGAAACACAGGTTATGTACATGCAAATTATGTAGGAATAAATAACCTTGGGAATAGTAATGAAAGTAGTGATGCTTCAGTTAAGTCAACAAAAGTTGTTACAGCCAAAGGATTAAATTTTAGAACAGGACCAAGTACAAGTAGTTCTAAAATATCTACGTTAGGATACGGAACTGAAGTTGGATACATATCTGAGTCAAATGGGTGGTCAAAAATAAGTTCTAATGGTAGAGTGGGTTATGTTTCAAGCAAATATTTAGGAACTAGCATAAATGAATCTACGAATGGAAATTCTGGAAGTAGTTCAAATGACCTTGTAAAGGACACAAAGGTTGTAACAGCAAAATCATTGAACCTTAGAACGGGGCCAGGTACAGGTCATTCTAAAGTAGCAACATTAAGCTATGGAACTGAAGTTGGAAGTATTTCTGAAGATGGAGGATGGACAAAGGTAAATCATGACAATCAAACAGGATATGTATCAAGTCAATATCTTGCTGAAAAAGGTTCTGTTGATACTTCAACTCCATCTGATTCAACTAACACTCCAAGTCAGGGAGCTGATAGTGTAATAAGTTTTGCAAAGACACTACTTGGAAAACCATATGTATGGGGAGCGGAAGGTCCAAATAGTTTTGACTGTTCAGGATTCACACAATACGTTATGAAAAAATCAGCAGGTGTTAGCATACCAAGAGTATCTAGAGACCAAAGTAAGTATGGAACATATGTAAACAGAGGAGACCTTAGAAGTGGAGACTTAATATTCTTTGATACACAAGGGTCAAATAATGGTTCTGTAAGTCACGTTGGAATATACATGGGAAATGGAGATATGATACATGCATCTTCAGGTTCATCGAAAAAGGTAACAATATCTAATATAAATAGTAGTTACTATTCAAGTAGATATGTAAACGCAAGAAGAGTTTTATAATAATTTTTTATTATAGAACTTAATCAATAGATTTTTCTTTATTGCTTATAATAAAAAAGCAGGTACAATATTAATAGTGTTATAGATTACATTCTATATTACTATTTAATTAGTACCTGCTTTTTTCTTTACCTTCTTCAATTTATAGAAAATAAACTGGATTTATGTTATTTTGTAAATTTTAATAACAACAGTAAATTATAAATTATCAAATAATATTAGTTTATATAAATAAAAATTTTAGAACATTTTTTGGTTTTCTTCTAAGTCGTAAGCATCCATTAAAGCTTCACCAAATCTTTGATAGTGAATTATTTCTCTTTGACCTAAGAATTTTAGTACATCTATAACATCAACATCATCTGTTAGATTTATAAGTTGATAATAAGTCGCAAGTGCTTTTTGTTCAGCAGCCATATTTTCATGTAAATCAGTTACAGGATTTGACATAACGGCTATAGGTCTTACATCAAATGGAACACCATTTGAATCTGTTGGATAAATTCCATATCCATTTTGTGCATAGTTTGAACCAAGACCTGCAGCTTTTAATTCTTCTGGACTTGCATCAGAAGTCAACTGATAAACCATAGTACATATAAGCTCAACGTGAGCTAATTCTTCTGTACCAATGTCTGTTAAAAGTGCACGCATATTGCCAGTAGGCATTGTATATCTTTGGCTTAAATATCTTAAAGATGCAGCAAGTTCTCCATTTGGTCCCCCAAATTGAGTTATAAGAAATTTAGCCATTCTAGGGTCGCAAGTTTTTATATTAACTGGGTGTTGTATAGTTTTCTGATATATCCACATGAATTTTCAATCCTCCAATACTTGATGTCTAATAATTAAATTCTCTGTCCCAAGGCCAAGGTTGGTCAGCCCATTGCCAAGGGCATCTACTTGGAGCGTACCCAAAGTTAGTTAAAGGACCGTATTTATTTTCGTAAGCATATCTAGCTTGCGCAAATTGGTTACATAATGAATTGTAAGTGTTGATAGCATTTTTATCATCGGGATGATTGTCTAAATATAAGTTCATATCAACACATGCAAAAGATGTCTCCTGAATTTTTCTCATAAGTTCAGCTCTAGATGAATCTTTCATTATCTTCTACCTCCTCTAAATTTTTTTGGCTTAGCATATAATTCTTTGTTGTACATTTCAGATTCTAATAAGTTTAGTTCTGGGAATATAGTTCCAAATTTTAATGCATCAGAAAGGCAGTACATTTCTGTGAAAATTTGATTATTAATGTATGGTCTAGCCAAAGATGGACCACAATTTTTTTTGATATCTCTAGTCTTATTTTCCAAGTTGAAAACCTCCTTGTTGTGAATAGATAGGTAAGTCTATCTAGTGTATAATATTCAGTCATTTAAAAATCGTTACTCATAATAAAATATTAAATGAGAAAAATAAAAAAGATAATAAAAGAAAGAGGTTATTTATGTTATTATAAGTTTATGTGTTATTGAAAATTATAAATTATTTGTTGAAATTAAAGTGAAAATTATAGTATTTTATAGATGAAGGTAGACTTTTTTGTAAAATATTATTAACATAAATATATGAGGTGATTAAATGAGTGAGCTATCAGGAAAAGGCTGTGAAATTATAGTTCCTTTTGAGGAAAGACTTCCAGTAAGAGATATAGAAAAAAGTATAATAAAAAAATATAGAAAAAATTTATGGTCAAAGTTTATGAAAGCAATAAGAGATTACAAATTAGTTGAAGAAGGGGATAAGATAGCTGTAGCAATTTCTGGTGGAAAAGACAGTATCCTTATGGCTAAAATGTTTCAGGAGTTAAAAAGACATGGACAAGTTAATTTCGATGTTGAGTTTATTGCTATGGACCCTGGATATCATGCAAATATAAGACAATTACTTATAGATAATTGTGAGTACCTAAATATACCAATACATTTATTTGATTCAAGAATATTTGAAATAGCAGATGAAATAGCAAAAGATTATCCATGTTATATGTGTGCAAGAATGAGAAGAGGAGCATTATATTCAAAGGCAGAAGAGTTAGGATGTAATAAGCTTGCATTAGGTCATCATTATGATGATGTAATAGAGACAACAATGCTTAATTTATTGTGTGCTGGTAATTTTAAAACAATGCTTCCTAAACTTAATTCTACTAATTTTGAAGGTATAAAAATCATAAGACCACTTTATTATATAAGAGAAGAGCATATTATAAGATTTATTCAAAATAGTGGTATATGGCCACTAAATTGTGCATGTATGGTTGCAGCTAAAAAAACAGGAAACAAGAGATATGAAA
Source organism: Clostridioides sp. GD02377 (assembly GCF_045899875.1). NCBI lineage: Bacteria > Bacillati > Bacillota > Clostridia > Peptostreptococcales > Peptostreptococcaceae > Clostridioides > Clostridioides sp. GD02377. Next base: position 31,208 of record NZ_JBJODA010000003.1, on the reverse strand, counting down.
TAAAAGACTTAATAAAAAGTTTAGAGCCAAATTTTAAAAATGTAGAGAAATCTATATTTAAGGCAGCAGAAAATGTAAATCTTGATTCAATACTTGGTTGGCAACAAAATGGGGAGAAACATTCTTTCTTAGAAGATTTTGAATAAAAATAATTAAAAAGAATCACTATAAACAATTGGAAAGGGTGTTTATATTGAAAAGAGTATATGTAGACTTTGAAATGAATATGCCAAATTCTAAATCAAAGAGGGCAGTATTAAATTCTGATATAATTGCAATTGGAGCAGTTATGTATGATGAAAAGACAAAAAATATTGATAAATTTAAATCTTTAATAAAGCCAGTAAGTAATGAAGAATTGTATCCTCATATACAGGAATTAACACATATATCTTCAGAAGAATTGAAGAATGCACCAAGCTATGAAGAGGTCATGAGAAAGTTTAAAAAATGGTTAGGCATATTTTCTGACATTGAAGGAATATATACTTTTGGCAATTTAGATTTGACATGTTTTAATAATACTGATATGAGAAGTTCTAAGAAGAATAATCATCCAAGATTTGTAAATAATATTAGGGATTTATTTATAGATATAAAAGAAAAATATATAAATTGTGGTATGAGATGTATGAACTACATATCATTAAAAAACTTACTTGAATTTGCAAATTTAGAATTTAGTGGAGATGCTCATGACCCATTAAATGACGCATATAATTTATTTGTTTTGGATGAAGCAATAACAAATAATATTGATATACAAAATCTTTTGATAATACGAGATATAATAAGACCACCATTTAACGACATAAATTGTGACTTAGATACTTGTTTTAATAAATTTAAGGAATCTCTGTATAATAAAGAAGGAAATTATAATATTGTAGATTTTTCTATCGAAATAATAAAAACTGTGAGAATGTACTTATTAACAATCATAAATATAAATATACAAAATTTAGAGGTTATGAAAGATATAAGCAAGAAATTTGATACTATAGATAAACTGAAAGATATAGAAGAAGGTTATTTTTACTTATTAGAAGATGTATATTTTGATATGAAAGATTTGCTAGAAGATTTAATGCTTTATAGAGTGCATGAAGATGAGTATAAGTATGAAGTAGAAAATATAATAAAAATGTTTGATGAAGATTTATGTAATGAAAAAATATATATCAATAAAGATAATAATTTAGATGCTGTTAACAAGGTATAGGAAATTATATATAATATAATAAAATTTGATGACTATGATAATTTTTTATAAGATTAAAGTTAGATAGAACTAAATTGATATAAAAATATATAAAATAATAAAAAATGTGGAAAGGATGTATACTTTCTACATTTTTTTAGTTTAAGAAATATAGTATCTGTTTTATAATTAATATATTTTAGTGATATTTTACTGTTATAAAATATAGAAACTATTTCTTGCGAAAGTAATTGATTTGTTGTATTATAATTTACATGAATATGTAAGACAATTAAAAAAAGTATTATAAGAGTAGATATATTCAAAAATTTAACTATTAGTTTATATATTAAAAGATGAAGGGTAGGATGAAGTCATGAGCTTTAAAGAAGTGAAAATTGAGGAATTACAGTTTAATCCATTTACTAAGATTGGTAAAGAATGGTTGCTAATAACAGCTGGTGATTCAGAAAAATTTAACACAATGACTGCTAGCTGGGGTGGTGTCGGAGTATACTGGAGTAAAAACGTTGTTACAACTTACATAAGACCACAGAGATATACAAAGGAATTTGTAGATAATAATGATACATTTACAATTGCATTTTTTGATGAAACTTATAGAGAGGCTTTAAATATCTGTGGAACTATTTCTGGTAGAGATATAGATAAAGTAGAAAAAGCAGGACTTACACCATATTTTGTAGGTGATACTGTAGCTTTTGAAGAAGCTAATATGATTATGGTATGTAAGAAATTGTATCATGATACTATGCCACCAGAAAATTTCGATGCTAAAGAAAATGATAAAAAGTGGTATCCAAATAAGGATTATCACACTATGTATATTTCAGAAATTATAAAAGTTCTTGTAAAAGAATAAATATATTAAAAAAATGAACTCTATTTGATAGGGTTCATTTTTTTATTTGCTCATAGAAAATCAGTTATCTAGATAAAAAAGTTTATTTGAAATAGTTAAATATGCTTTATAAATAGTTTTATGTTAATTAGAAGCTCAATTTATTAATTTTATAGTGACCTTATTTTAACACAAATAACTTTAATATTAATTTTATTCAATATATTATTATAAAAGTATAAATATCACTTAATAAAAATATATATTGTATTAGGTATTTTAAATAAATTTTTAAAGGGTGATTTATTATGGAAAGTATAACTAGCTATTTTAGAACGATACTATGTGTATTTATATGTTTATCGTCTGCATTTATATTTATTCAACTAGCAAGAGTATTTATTAATAAGAAAAAAGTTAATCAGAAAAATAAATTGAAAAAAGGATTTAGGTATGATAGAGATTTGATTGAAACGAGAAGAGAAGATGTACATATAAAAATTAATAATATCAACAAAACTAAGAGCAACAATAGTAATAAAAAATTAAAAGAAGAAAAAGTATTCAAATATGACAATGGAGATCTGTATAAAGGTGAGTTTGTTGATGGAAAGAAAAATGGATTTGGAATATATGTTTTTTCAAGTAATGAAAGATATGAAGGATTATGGAAAGATGATAAGATGCATGGAATAGGAAAGTATACTTATAGAGATGGCTCAATATATACAGGAGAATTTAAATATGGATTAAAAAATGGTTTGGGAAAATTGACATATCCAAATAATGATATTTATAAGGGATATTTTTTAGATAATAAGAAAAATGGTAAAGGTATATTATATAAAAATGATGGAAATAAACAGGCAGGAATATGGGAAGATGATGAACAATGTAAAAATTTAGACCTTAAAGATTTAAACAATAAGGAGATAAATAATATTTATCGAAATAGATTAAATAATAATAAAGTGAAAATTTAGCGATTATAAAAAAATAATCTTTATTTATAATGGAAAAATAATATATATATGTTGTAATTTGTAAAATCTTTCTATATGGTATAAAATTAAGTATTGATTAGTCTATTACATAAATATAGAATATAAATATATCCATTTGATAATAAGGAGAAGAGATATGAATGAATATGTAGTTGTGGATTTAGAAACTACAGGCTTAGATCCATATAAAGGTTATGAAATAATAGAAATAGGAATAACAGAAATAAAAAATGACGAAATTGTAAAAAACTACTCAAGATTGATAAAACCTAAAGGTATAATTTCTTCATTTATAACAGAATTGACACATATAAGTAATGAAATGGTAGAAAATGAAGAGCCTCTAGAATTGGTTTTACCTAGATTTAGAAAATACATAGGAAATAGAACTATAATTGCACACAATGCGAAGTTTGATTTAAAGTTTTTAAATTACTATCTTAGAATATTAGATTTAGAACCAATAAACAATTATATATGTACACTAGAATTATTAAAAAAATGTAAAAGTTATAAAGGAAAAAATAAGAAGCTTGAAACAGCTTGTGCTTATTACAATATAGAGAATATAAATGCTCATAGAGCTGACAGTGACACTTTAGCAACTGCAAAACTATTTTTGAAAATAAAAGATGAATATTAATCTTAAATATAGAGAAAATTAGTGAAAATATCCTTTATAAAATTGACCCTTAAACTTACAATTTTGTTCTTTGATTTATTTTGTAGAACAATGTATAATGTACCTTAGTATAAAGAAGGGAGACTAAAATGGGTTATTACGATGATGATGATAATAATAAAATAAGACGTAAAAAAGTAAATAATAGTAAAGATAGTAATAAAAAATCTAAACATTCTTATACTTCAACAAATAAAAAAAATAAAACTTCTAAGACAAGCTCTAGTAAAAGAATGAGTGAAAAAGTAGATTCACAGAATCTTATAAAAAGAGAAAGAGATAGTTTTACAAGAGATAATGTAAGACCTTTAAATACAGATTACAATCAAAGAGAAAGAAGAAGAGTTGATTATAAGCAAAGAGAGAAAAAGCTAAAAAGTAAAAAAAGAAAAAAACAAAAAAGGATTAAGATAGCTAGAGCATTGTTATCTATTATGCTAGTTGCTCTGATTATACTTTCAGTAGCAGGTGCAATATTTACAGTTTCGGCTATAAAAGGGTCACCTGAAGTCACTAAAAAATTAATTAGGTCTAAATATATAAGTAGTGAAGTTGTAAGCATAAAGCAAATGCCAAATGACTTAAAGCATGCTATAGTTTCTATAGAAGATGAGAGATTTTACAAGCATAAAGGAGTAGATGTTATTTCTTTAACTAGGTCAGTACTCAATAATGTATTTACAGATACAACACAAGGTGGAAGTACTATAGATATGCAAGTTTCAAAAAATCTGCTTACTAGTGATGATAAAACTATGAAACGAAAAATAAGGGATATGTACAATGCTAAGCAGATGAATAAGATTATGAGTAAGGATGAAATTCTTGAAGCTTATTTAAATAATATGTATTTAGGTAAAAATGCATATGGAGCTGCAAAGGGAGCTGAAGTGTATTTTGGTAAAAAAGTTAGTGAGTTAAATTTATCTGAATGTGCTATGTTGGCTGGTATGACAAATAATCCTGCAAGGTATATTGACCATGGAGAGGCTAAAAAGAGACAATTAATTGTATTGTATAAGATGCATGAGCTTGGTTATATAACTGATAAGGAATATAGAATAGCTAAAGCTGATGACACTCCTTTTAAGTCGGAAATTGATTAAGAAAATATAAAATCTAGTGATTTTAGTGTTTTCAGTCTAGTGATATATAATAAAAAACTGTTTTGCCACCATATTGCCACCAAAGTTGTAATTTGGTGGCAATTGTTTTATTGTATAAAATGTAGAATGTAGTATTGTTTTAAATATTATATTATGCTAAAATTTACTTGTATTTTATAAAACAAAAAAATATTTTAGTTTTCTAGGGTTCCGCATTTTATAATGGTCAGGTCCAAGAGAAAACGCACGATTATTGTGTACACGGAAGGATAAAAGCCTGGGAGATATTTAATAATATTTCTCTAGGCTTTTTTGTTTTATATATTTTAAATTTTAGGAGGTATTCTAGTGAAGAGATTTATTATTGAGGATGAGTTCTGGAATCTATTTCCCAGTGCTAAGATTGGAGTTGTTATTTGTAATAATATAGACAACTATATAAGAAATAAAGAATATAAAAAAATGATTTTGAAGGGAGAAGAAGAGGCATTAAAATACTTAAAAGATTCAGAGTTTAGTAATAATCAAGTAATTAAAGTATGGAGAGACGCATTTAAAAAATTTAAAACGAAAAAAGGAGCAAGGTCATCTATTGAGGCACTATTAAAAAGAGTATATAATGGAAATAACATAGGAACTATCAACCCTTTAGTGGATATTTATAATTCTATCTCACTAAAATATGCGCTACCTTGTGGAGGAGAAGATATAGACAAATTTATAGGGGATATTAGGTTAACTAAAGCAGTTGGAAATGAGGAATTTATTCCATTGGGAGCAGATGAAAATACACCTCCATATGAAGGTGAAGTAGTCTATAAAGATGATGAAGGAGCAATTTGTAGGTGTTGGAATTGGCGTGAAGCAATAAGAACAATGCTTACTGAAAGTACAAACAATGCCTTTTTATGTATTGAATTGGTGGATGAAAGTAGATTTGAAGAGTTTGAAAATGCTTTAAGTGACTTAGCTAAAACGGTTCAAGAAAATTTAGGTGGTACATGTAAAATTTCAATTTTAGATACTAATAATAAAGAAGTATTAATAAATTAATTTGGAGATGATATAGTGATGAGTAGTTTTAGCTATAAAGACATCTATATTGAGGATGGTAGAAAAATATTAGAAGTCAATATACTTCCTGAAAAGTACTGTAATTTTGATTGTATATTTTGTCCTATTGGAAGGTCATATAATAAAGTAGATACACCACAATCTTTTGAAAATATGAATGACTCATTGAAAGAATTAGAAAGTATGATAGAAAAGAATGGAGTAGAATTGGTTTTTATTAATTCAAAAGGAGAGGCTCTATTGAATGATAAAATTTACGATATTATTGAATTAATAAAGAGAAAAAAAGTGTCTGTACGATTACTTTCTAATGGGTATTTATTTGGTAAAGCTGAATATATAAAAATAGCTAATATGTGTGATGAAGTTGTTGGAGAGATAAAAACAATATCAGAAGAAGATTTTCAGAAAATTCAAAGACCAATTGTAGGATATATTCTAGATGAATATATTTCAAATATGATTTTATTTAATAGACAGTATAGAGGAACATTTATTTTAGATGTAACAGTTATCAAGGGATATAATGATGATGATAAGTCTATTGATAAGATAAAGAGTATTATTCAGGAATTATCTCCAGATAAAGTAATTGTTGAAAGAATGAATGATGAAAAGTTTAAGAAAAAGCTTGGCATATCTGATGAAAGATTTGAAGAAATTTCAAAGGAATTGTGTAATATTAAAAGTGTTAAAAAGCAATAGATAAATTAAGTATTAATATGGATAATTATGAAGCTAGGGGACATTTATGTTTATATTATGAGATAGCAAAGAAAAGTTATAAATTTAAAACACTTTATAAATAATTAGATTTTATAGATAGAAAATAAAAATTTATAATATAATAAAAGCCCTTAAAATAATAAATCAAAGTATTTTAAGGGTTTTTTACTATATCTTTTTAAATTTTACATCTTTAAAAAGATATAACTCTAAATAAATTTACTCAATGAGGTATGTAATTAATTTAAGTAGATATGTTTGAAAATCTAAATCATATATTATATTCTATAACTTTATCATTAAATCATAATCTAGACTTTTGTTAGAGAAACTTTCAATTAACCTTGACTTACACTTAGCATTTTTTAGAATATAATTATTTAGCCAATAAACAATTGCATTTCCTCTATAATTTAATCCAATTCTAAGTCCATTTTCATATTCCCAGAAAGGATGTTCTTCTTCTGTATTATCAATCCAATTATAGAATTTACGTCTAATTTCGTATTTTTTCAAATTAATGTCATTAGGTACTTTTATGTAATCAGGATTGTAATCTCCACCAAAACTCACTTTTATAATCACTATTAACCTCCAGTTTTGTTTATTTAAAATTATATCATATTTTACAAAAGCTAAATTTTTTAATAGTATTATACTTTCAATTATTAAGGTTCATAAATAAATTGATATTGAAAAATAGTAATTATTATAAGAATTTTAAAATCTAGATATCTTTTTTATTGAAAAATAATCAATATAAAACAGATATATGTATGTAATAAAGGCACAGTAAAGATATCATTAGAATTTATTCATTGATTAGTCTAGTTTATTTTTAAAAAAAGTATTATAATATCCTTTGTGTGCAAATATAGACATTCTTATGAAAAAAATTTAGTATAAAAAAATTACTATACATTATTGTAATTAAACATATAAAAAGTAAAATATTTAGAAAAGTATATTTCTAAATCTAACTTTTAATATGGTATAAAAATTAGAAAATTAACAAAAAATACAAAAATTCACATTTTTTTCATAAATTGTTTGACTAAAAAATTCACGTGTTGTAGAATTATGTTAGCGGGAGTTTTGGGGGAGGTGTAAATAATGATAAAAAAAATACCACAAGCAGAACTAAAAGTAATGAAATTTATTTGGAGAGTAGATGCTACAGTGACATCAAAAGATGTTATTGAAGCAATGGAACAAGAATATGGCTGGAAACAAACAACAACACTGACACTTTTATCAAGGCTAGTAAAAAGAGGATTCTTAGATGCTCAAAAAATAGACAGATATACACATTACACAATAGTGGTAAAACATAAAGAATATTTAAGCTTTGAGACAAAGGATTTCCTAAGCAATATACATGATGATTCTTTTACAAGTTTAATTTCAGCATTACATGAGGATGAAAATTTAGGCAGAGATAAGCTGGATTTTTTAGAAAGTTATTTTGATAATTTAAAGGATGAATAATTATATGTTGTATATCTTTGACAATCTTATACAGACAACTATTATATGTAGTCTTGGTATTTGTCTATTATTATTTTTGAAAAGATATGTGTTTAAGAAGTTTAGTAAGAGATTCAATTATTATATTTGGTTGATAATAGTTTTTAGAATGCTACTTTTTCTATTTAATTATACAATAATGTATGAAGTAAAAGAGCCTAAGAGAAATGTAATAGGTAATGGAGTTACTGACATTTCTATGGGTAATAATATTATGCTGTATTTATCTTATTTATGGATACTTGTAACCATAGTCATTGCAGTTTATACCTTTGTAAAGTATACAAAATTTAAAAATCTTGTTGTTGATGTATCTTATGACATTGAAGATAATGATGTAAACTGTATCTATAAAAATTTGTTGAAAGAATTAAATATAAAAAAGAAAATTGAGTTAAGAGGTTCTGATGAATTGATAAGTCCAGCAGGTATGGGATTATTTAAGTCATATATATTCTTGCCAGATTATCCTTATAGTAAGGATGAGTTGACTTGGATTTTAAAACATGAATTAATGCATTTTAAGAACAAGGATATTTTGATAAAGTTTGCAGTGTTGTCTGTCAAAATAATATATTGGTTTAATCCACTTGTTTATATAATGAGCAATAAAGTAAATCTAGATTGTGAATTATGTTGTGATGAAAGTGTTTTGGAAGACTGTTCTCTAAGAGATAAGAAAGAGTATGCATTAGCACTTATAAAGTCAATTAAATTGAGTAAGAATTATAATAGTGGGATTTTGACAACTGAATTTAATAAGACAAATTTAGAAAAGAGACTTGATGGTATTGTTAAGAAGAAAGGCAGAAATGGACTATTGTTATTATTGATTTTGTTTACATTATTTTCAGTTACATATTTTGATTTTGAAAGTATTAGCTTTAATAATCCAACTTCTTTAAGAAATATAGGGATTTTAGAAAAATCAGGAGCAAACCTTAGAGAAGAACATGATTATAATATGAAAATTATGTATCCAAATAAATAAATTTCTACATTATTAAAACAAATTAGGAGGACTTTTGAAATGAAAGATCTAAAGAAAATTTTGGTAGTTACAGGGTGTTTAACACTAATATCTACTAGTTTAGTATTTGCAAATACTAACAATGATGTAAATGTATTAAAAAGTAATGAAGAGCAAACAACAAATTCATTTACAATAACTGGTTATGAATTCACTTATGAAAATGCACCACAATCTATAAAATCTGATTATGAAAAAAAATGTGAAGAATTGAATATAAATCCATCTAAAGATGATCCAATCTTTATTAATGAAAAATTTATAGACACATATAATATAAATATAGAGGATTATAATATTGAACCAAGAGCATTTATTGTTAGATATAAAAAAGACTTAAATCGTTTTGATGTTACTGGACCTATAAGCTATAGTGTAAATATAAATACTACTGTAGTAGGATATGGACATATAGAAAAAGGTAATCCTGTACATTTAGTGCAACTTTTATGCCAACAAATAAATGGTTCTGATATTGTTCCTGATAGTAAGTTCGGAAATGAAACATACAATCAAGTAAAAGTATTACAAGGAAGACTTGGTGTAACAAAAGATGGTGTTGTTGGAAAGGCTACTTGGCAAGCTGCAGGAGAACGCTACTAAAAAACGGTTGTCGCACTAAGTAAGAAATAGGGCGACAACCTTTTTCATAAAATATATTAATTAATAACTTATAAAAATAAATATTATTATGTCTAAGATTTAAATGAAGTTTTAACTATATTACAATCACTTCCATATAACCCTACTATCAATATCCTTAATCTCTTGACAACCAGTCAAAATCATAGTCTCACATAACTCATTCCTAACCTTCTCTATAAAAAACTCAACACCATCAATACCACCACCAAAAGAAGCAGTAACAAAAGGTCTTCCCATCAAAACAGCATCAGCACCCAAACCAAGCATCTTAACTACATCAACACCAGTCCTAACACCACCATCAGCAAGTATTGTTATCTTTCCTTTTACAGCCTTAGCTATATCTGGAAGTACCTCACAAGTACCAGGAGTATAATCAAGTACTCTTCCTCCATGGTTTGAAACAATAATAGCACTGGCTCCAGACTCTACAGCCATCAAAGCATCATCCACAGTCATAATTCCTTTTATAATAAAAGGTAATCTAGTAGATTCAACCAATTCTCTAATCTCACTAATCGTCTTAGGAGAAAAAGGATTCTCTTGAAGTTGATTGTTAATCAATCCACAAGCATCAAGGTCTACACCAACCGCAAAAGCACCTGCTTCTTCAGATAATCTAATTTTTTCTATTATCTTTGAATTTTTCCAAGGCTTTATAAATACAATTCCATTTCCATCATTATCTTTTAATACATCTAAATTATTCAATAAAAAAGTATCCACATTGGTATCACCAACCATAGCATAAATTCCAGAATTGGAACAGCCTCTAACGACAGGTTCTATGTATTCTTTTTCAGAAACTTTACCACCCATATTTAATATAGTACCTGATACAGGTGCAGCAAATATAGGAGAACTCATTTTTCTACCAAATAATTCTATAGAAGTATCTGGGTTTGAAACATTATGTATTACTCTCATATTTATCTTTATTTTTTCTAGACTCTTTCTATTTTCAATAAAAGATGAACCACTTCCTTTGCCTCCCATGCCAGGAACATTTCCAGCACAAGCTAATCCATTACAAATTTTACAGACTTTACATGTTCCATTAAAGTTCTCTCTAGCTGATTTTAACAATTCATTATAATTCATATAAAAACTCTCCTTTTCATAATATTAAAATTGAGTAGTACTATATTGAAAATATCTTAATTGTAAGTGTAGAAATGATATTATGATGAGTTAAACTATATAATACATATTAGATATTTTTTATTGTTGTAGATACTTAAAGTATAGCATATGAACTAAGTTAATTATAGAAAAATAAATGGTGTTTGTTCAAGTATACATTTTGAGAAACTTTAAAAGGACTATAGATAGATTTTTTTGAAAATCTATCTATAGTCCTTAAATTTATGTCAATCCTTTTTTTATTAATGAATATATAATATAGAATACAATATACAAAAAAGTTTCTCAAAATGCTACGCTAATCCCCATTTACAGAGCAACATCATTATACTGTGTAAATTTGAATCAACAATATTTTCTCCATATCTAACCATAAAATCATCTAACTGTGTGTCAATAAAAGAATAATATCCACTTATACTATCAATGTAGGCAGTCATTAAGTGTATACATTCATCACTTTTATCTTTATACATATATATCTCCCCCTATATACAATATATAAATTTAGATACTAAATCGTATCATATAAAATATTTGAGCGTGTCACATCTATGCAGTTCTATATTTATATCCTTATATTAATAGCTAAAGTAAGTTTTGACAATAGGTTTTGAAAAACTGGATATTTAAAGCGTAAACTTGGATTTTGAGACAATTGATTAATGTAAATGTATGACGATATATGTATACAAGATTTAATTAATTGGAGATATTATAAACAATTACTTTTATTAAGGTTATTTAAGTGGTAGAATAACTTGGAGATTAATAATTATAAGGAGGATATAATATGAGTTTATATAAGTTTATATATGATGAGAAGGAATATTTGTTAAAAGAAGAGAATTGTAGTGCTTTAATAAATGATGAAGAAAATCCAATTCAAGGAATAACTGTTTCAAAAATAATTGATATACTTAATGAAACAGAAGAAGTTGATTTTGACATAGAATATTATCAAGAAGCATGTCCATTATGTTTGGAAGGTGTTAAAGAAAAGAAAAAATTCTTCCCTTTCTTAGAATATCATTTTTATATTTTCAGTAAAGATGGAAAATATGTAATAAGTAACATATCTAGTGACTATAAGGGATTATCTTTTAATAAATTATCAAGAGCAAATAAAGTTGATAATAGTTATATTGTGAGCGTGATAATTTGCGAAAATTGTCAGGATTATATAGTTCAGATAGAAAATTGTATAGTTTAATGTAAAGTATGTCTTAATTTAGGAGAAATTTCTAAATTGAGACACCGACTTTTTTATCAAATAGTATGGAAAATTACTAATTTTATGAGATAATGTAAGTCGGAGGTGAGTTACAATATATATTAAATGTTTGGAAGAGATAGATGATACAATTTTAGATTTAATGTTTAGGTTAACCTTGAATGAAAGATTATTGAATAATAATGATTTTATTGAAAATAACATTGATGTAGTAAAGAATTCAATCGATTGCTATAAAACTGAACAAAATAGTTTGATGTTATTAAAATCAAATTTTTTGCTGGCTTTATTATATGGTGTTCAAGGGATTAGTGAAAAAATGAAAGAGTATATTTTGATTTCCTATAAATATATTGATAAATACTTACCTAAAGATTATAAATTTCTAGCGAGGTTTTATTCACAAATAGCTATTTTAAGTTTAAAAAATGAAAATATAAATAAGGCAAATTTACATATAGATAAATTTAATGTTATTTGTAACGATAATAATTGTTCGGTTGAAGAGATTATTTTCAAATCACAACTGATTTATATTAAGGCAAGTAAGTGCATAGAATCTTCTATAATAATTAAAGAAATAGAAGATTTATATATAAAGGTAAAAGAAATTAACGATTTTAATTGTAAAAAAATATATTTTTTTATTGTTGGTAAAATATATTTTTTGTTTTTAGATGATGCTATAGTTGCTAAAGTAAATTTTTTACAGGCAAGAAAATATGCAAATTTATTAAAGGATATGGACGTATCTTCATTATGTAATATAAAAATAGGTGAATGTGAGTGTTCATTTGAAAATCATGAAGGCTCGATAGACTATTTTAATGAAGTAATAAGTAATAAAAAATATATAAATGTAGATACAATACAAAAATATAGAGCATCAAATAATATAACTAAGATATTAATAAAAACTAAAAACTATCCTGAAGCAATAAATAATTTAGCAAAATCTGAAGTATACTTAGAAAAAATTAAAAATAATAATTTAAAAGAAACTGAGAAGTTTGGATTATTTATAAATTTAGCTATGTATTATGCAAAAAGTAATGAAAATTCATTTGAACAGTCAATCTGTTATTTAGATAGAGCTAAAGATATCTTAAGTATTATAAAAAGTGAAGAAGAATATATACTGTATGATTTGGAAGTAGTTTATCATCAAGTAAAGATATATTATTGTTTTGGAGATTATAATAGTGCATTAGATACAAGTAAAAAACTACTTGATAAATCTAAAAATGCTAAAAATTATAATTATGTAAGACTAGCATATAAGAATATATATATGTGTTTTGAAATGATTCAAGATTATGAAATGAGTATGAAATACTTTAAAATGTATTATGAGTTAAAAATGATGTATGTAAAAGCTAGAAATAGAAATTATATAGATTCTTTAAATTATAGGTACGAATATGTTGAAAAAGAAATAAATAACATGAGAAAAGTAAAGACTGATTTAGATAAGAAAAAATATATTGACCATTTGACAAGTGCATATAATAGAGTTTTTCTAAATAATTTTTTAGAAGGACAAGAAGTCAGCGAATACAGTACGGCATTCATGATAGATGTAGATTACTTTAAAAACTATAATGATACCTATGGACATTATAATGGAGATATTGCTCTTAAAAACATAACAACAATAATAAAAAAATATCTAAAAAAAGACATGCTTATAATAAGGTATGGTGGAGAAGAATTTTTGATACTATCTATATGTAAAGATTATAAAAAAAGTAAAATCTTTGGAAGAAAGTTATGTAGAAGTGTAAAAAAAATTTTAAACAATAACTTGACAATTAGTATTGGTATTGATACATGTAAAAATAGTAGTATAGATATAAGTGAGATAATTGGAAATGCGGATAAAGCCTTGTATAAAGCCAAACAAAGTGGTAGAAATCGATGTTTGCATTATCATGATTTTAAAAATTTTTAACTATTTAAATAGGATTGGTGATTCATTTGAAAGGGTGTTTAATAGAAGATTTAAAGAGAAATATAAAAAAGATAGAATATGATATGTTGACTAAATTCTATCTGAATTTGACAGATTTAAACTACATCTTGGATTATCACAAAGAACTTTTAAATACAAAAATAGAAGTTAAGAATAGAGTTTATGTTTTATATTTAATTAGTCTCATAAACTATATAAAAAAAGATAGAGAAGCATCATACAAATATCTGCTGGATTCATTAAAAGACATTAAAAAATTGCCATCAAAAGAGAATGCAGAGATAATATCTAAGATTTATATTTATCTTACACTATCAGCTATTTCTATAAGAAAATATGATAAGGCAAATAACTTTTATTTTTTAGCAAAAAAAAGCATAAAACAAAACCACTTAAACGAGCTATTAGTCTTGTTTAATATGAGTTTATGTGTAGAAATAAGTGCATTATATAAGACTAAAACGGATGTAATATCTTTAGTAGAGGAAGTATCTTTTTTTAAAAATTTAAAAAATAAAGTCCTTGTAAGTAGAGCAAATTATATATTTGGAAGAGTTTATCTTTATTTATTTAATAACTTTATAAAGAGCATGGAGTATCTAATTGAATGCCTAAGGTTGGCTCAAGAGAATAACTTGTATTCTATAGAAGCTTTTTGTAAATGTATAATAAGCTTGTGTTATTTAGAAAGTGGAAATAATATAGAAGCCATAAAATACATAAAAAATGTACTAGACGTTGCACACAACAATAACTCAATATCACTAACTGAAAGAGTAGCCATAAAAATAGACCTTATATGGGCCTATTTAAAGGAAGATATGAATAAAGAAGCAGAAGATGTTCTAGTAAAAGCTATAAAGTTGATGAAAGCTGTTGAAGGTGTGTATAAGGATTATTTATACTCATTTATATTTTTATATTCAGCTGAAATTGAGTTAAAGAAAAGTGATTGTAATTTTGAAAAAGTAAACGCCTATTTGATTTTATCAAAAAATATATATAAAAGTTTTGGAGATGTTTTTATATATAATTCCAAACTAGATTATATATATAAATTGTATGGAGATTTATATATAAAATTTGGTAATATAGATGAAGGTATAAGCTGTTATCTAAAAGGCTTAAACTTGGTTAAAAAAAGCTCATTAAATCCTAAGAAAATGTCTATATTTTATGGTCTAATAGCAAATGGATATGAACTAAAAAAAGATTTTAAACTAGCGATAGAATACTATAAAAGTATGGATTGGTATTCTGACAAATGGGAAAAAAATAATTCCTATAAAACATCTCAAGGAATTCATAAACAATATGAACTTAGGCAAAAACAAGAAAGTTTAAGAGCACTTGTAGATAATAATAAAAAATTAGAAAATGATATATTAAAAGATGGACTTACTCAACTATATAATAGAAGATATTTAGAGGAACAATTAGATTCATTTAATGGAACTAGAGAAAAAAATATGGTCGCGATATTGGTAGATATAGATTATTTTAAGAGTTATAATGATAACTATGGTCATTTAGCAGGAGATAAAGTTATAACAAAGGTAACTGATATTATAAGAAATGTATTTATAGACATTACTGAACACATAATTAGATACGGAGGCGAAGAAATTTTAATATTAGTAGATTCTATAAAATCAGTAGATATTGAAGAAATTGATAATATAGAATTATATATTAAAAGAGTTTTTAAACTTCTAGAATTTGAAGGTATTGAACATATGTATTCTAAAGTAAAAAACTATATAACTATAAGTGCTGGAGTAAGTATAAAAAGGTGTCGTAGCAGAAAAGATGCTGAAGTATTAATTGAAGATGCAGATAAGAACCTATATAAATCAAAAAAAGCAGGTAGAAATCAATACATTATAATTTAAAATTGAGGTGATTTTGTTGCGAAAAAAAATAGGAATTATAGCCTCTGATATTGAATTAAAAGAAAGAATAGAAGAATTATATAAAGAAGATGTAGAAAATGGAACTATAATAATTGACATACTCAATTTAGACTTAATGGAAAATCAAGGACGTATACTTGTTGAAAAAGGTGCTCAAGCTATAATTGGTAGAGGTGGAGGTTATAGTTTAGTAATAGATACAGTAAGTGTACCTGTTATACCTATGAATATGAAATCGACTGACCTCTTAAGAGCAATAGAAATAGCAAAGAGATATTCTAAAAAAGTGGTATTGATTCTTGGAGATAATGAAGTTTCTTTTGATTATGTTGGCTGGAGAAATGTAATAAGTACTGAGATAACTGAGGAATGGTTTGAATCTAAATATGAGATAAGAAGTAAAGTTGTAAAGTATATAGACCAAAAAGACGAAGTTGTAATAGTAGGTGGAGGTCTAGCTTGTTCTTTTGCAAGACAATATGGCATTGATAGTGTATTTGCAACTGCTAGTGATGAATCTATAAGAGAAGCTGTTGAGTACTGTAAGAAATTATTAGATACATTAGGTGAAGAAAAATTTAATAATGAAGTTTTAAGAAATATACTTGATGGTATAAAAGATGGAGTAATTGCGATAGACAGTAATGGTAGTATAATTTTGTACAATGAAAGTGCAAAAAACATGCTTAAAGTAGAAAGAAGATGTGCACTCAATAAATATATATTAGATGTATTCCCCAAAATGGAGTGGATGTTAGACTGTTTACATGAAAAAAATGATGTAGAAGATAGAAAGATAAGAAATATAAATAATTTAATTGTTAATACTAGAACTACATTAATAAAAGTAGATAATAGCACTTATGGAGTTTTGGGAATAATACAAGATATAACTAAACTACAAAACTTAGAAAGAAAAATAAGATTTGATTTAAATCAAAAAGGTCTTTATGCTAGATATACTTTTGATGATTTTTTATTTAAAGATAAATTAACTAAAGAATTTATTGAAGAAGCTAAAAAAATTGGAAAAAGTGATTATACAACTCTACTATATGGAGAAAGTGGGTCTGGTAAAGAAATTATAGCTCATAGTATACATAATATAAGTAGAAGGAAAGACAGACCTTTCGTTGCAATAAACTGTGCTACTATAGCAGAGAATTTGCTTGAAAGTGAACTTTTTGGATATGAAGAAGGTGCATTTACTGGTGCCAGAAAAGGTGGAAAAAGAGGTCTATTTGAGCTTGCACATGGAGGAACACTTTTTTTAGATGAAATAAATAGTTTATCTTTTAATATTCAGACAAAACTATTAAGAGTAATAGAAGAACGCCAAATAATGAGAATTGGTTCTGACTATATAATACCTTTAGATATAAGAATCATAGCAGCAACAAATGAATCATTAACTGAAAAAATAGTTATGGGAACATTTAGAGCTGACTTGTTTTATAGATTAAGTAGTTTGGAGATAAATATTCCTCCTCTAAGAGATAGAAGAGAGGATATAATACCACTATTTAATAACTTTGTAAATGAAGTATTAAAGGACGATGGTCTTAATGGAATAAATAGCATAGATGAAAATTTTGTTTTAACTAAAGATGAAATTGATAAACTGTATAATTACAGTTGGCCTGGAAATGTTAGAGAATTAAAAACAATAGCCCAGAAATATGTTGTAACAGGAAAAATTAAATTGAGAAAAGAACGAGATTTTAAAACTCAAAAGGTAGCACCTAGTTCTGAAATAGACAAATTTAATTCTGAAACGACAGCCAGTGTAGAAGTTCAAGATGAAGTTGTAGATATAAGTAAGATAAACGATGGTAAGGTGTGTATAGACATAAAAGAGGTAAATAAGTATGTTGAAGAAAAAATAATAAACATGCTTTTTGCTCAAGGACTCTCTAAAAATGAAGTGGCACAAGTTCTTGGAATAAGTCGTACGTCTTTATGGAAAAAGTATAACAAAAATATATAAATACAAATATATATAAAATATTTTGAAAGTAATGTTAATTTTTTGAAACAAGTGTTAAAAAAAATTAACATTACTTTTTTGTAATTTTTTGTTTTTTTAGACAAGTATATATATTTCTAAGAAAAATAACTAAAATACTTAATTTAATAATGAAAAAAATCAGAATTCTAAACAAAAGTAGTTTTACATAAAGTAAAATTTGTTGGCATGCTAATTGCTTAATATATAATGTGAGAGTAAATACAATTTTAGGGGTGATGGTATGAGTCAAAGTATGGTTGGTAAGCATGCGATGTGGCCAAAAGAAAATGATGTTATATTTAGCATATCTGGTAGAGCTCAAGCAGCAGAGAAGGCTTTAGGCATGGATAATGTAATAAATGCAACAATAGGCGCTCTAATGGATGATTCAGGAAAATTAATAACAATGAAAACTGTATATGAAGAATATAAGGCATTAGATAACTGTGAAATAGGTGCATATGCGGCTCTTGAAGGTCAGCCAGATTACTTAGAAGCAGTTAAAAAAGTATTTTTCAGAGATTACTTACCAGAAGGACATATAAGAGTATTAGCTTCACCAGGAGGAAGTGGTGCAATAAAATTGGCTGTATGGAATTATACTAATGAAGGTGATGAGGTTTTAACATCTGATTGGTTTTGGAGTCCATATGTAAGTATAGCTGAAGAAGCCAATAGAAAAGTAGTAAACTACCAATTGTTTGATGAAAATAGAAGATTTAATTTTGAGTCATTCAAAGAAAATTTTGTAAATATAGCACAAAAACAAGATAGAGTTTTTACAATTATAAATACACCAGCTCACAATCCAACTGGATATAGTGTTGCAGATGATGAATGGGATAAAATATTAGATTTATCAAAAGAAATTGCAGAAGATAAAGATAAAAAGATAATATTTTTCGTAGATTCAGCATATATTGACTTTGCAGGTGATGATGATGTATGTAGAAAGTTTTTTAAGAAATTTTCAAATCTACCTGAAAACGTTCTCGTATTGGTTGGATTCAGTATGTCAAAAGGATTTACAGCTTATGGTATGAGAATGGGAGCTATAATTTGTATATCTTCAAGTGAAGATGTAGCTGAAGAGTTCCATTATTCATGTGTTCATTCATGTAGAGCAAACTGGTCAAATTGTAATAGAAGCGCTATGGCAGTATTATCTAACATTGTAAATGACCCTAAAAAATTTAAAGAATATGAAGATGAAAAAGACATATACAAAAAAATGCTAACTAGAAGAGCAGATGTATTTGTAAAAGAAGCTGAAAGAGTAGGCTTAGAAATTCTTCCATATATAGCAGGATTCTTTGTAAGTATACCATGTGATAATCCAAAAGAAGTATGTGAAGAATTGACTAAACATAATCTATTTGCAGTTCCATTAAAAATGGGATTAAGATTTGCAGTTTGTGCAGTTTCAGAAGAAAAATGTGAGAAAGCACCAAGTATTATAAAAGAAGCACTTGAAAGTTTAGAAGTAAAAATAAATAATTAATTTCATTGAACAAATTGGGTGGACTATGAATTTAATAATTGTAGATGGAGGGAATTTTATATGAAACAATTGATGACAGGTAATGAAGCAATTGCACGTGGAGCCTATGAGGCTGGTGTTAAATATGCATCCGCATATCCAGGTACTCCAAGTACAGAAATATTAGAAAATATAGCAACATATAAAGATGCAATAGTTGCAGAATGGGCTCCAAACGAAAAGGTAGCACTTGAGGCTGCTATAGGGGGTTCAATTGCAGGAGCAAGAACTATGGCTTCTATGAAACATGTTGGTGTGAATGTTGCAGCTGACCCAATATTTACTTATGCATATACAGGCGTAAATGGTGGTATGGTACTTATTACAGCAGATGAACCGGGAATGCATTCATCTCAAAATGAGCAAGACAATAGGATGTATGCAAAATTTGCAAAGATACCTTTATTTGAACCATCAACTAGCCAAGAAGCTAAAGATATGATAAAAGAAGCGTTTGAAGTTAGTGAAAAATACGATACACCAGTTTTATATAGAGTTACAACAAGACTCTGTCATTCAAAAGGTTTAGTGGAATGTTATGATAGAGAAGAAGTTGAAATTAAAGAATACACTAAAAATGCTAAAAAAATGGTAACAGTTCCAGCAAACGCTCAAATAAGAAGGGGTGTTGTTGAGGAAAGAATGGAAATTCTTAAAAAATTCTCAAATGAAACTGACTTGAACTATTATGAAATAAATGATACAAAAATAGGTGTTATAGCTTCAGGTATGTGTTGCAATTTTGCTAAAGAAGTATTTGGAGAAAATGCATCATATATGAAGTTAGGATTTACAAATCCATTACCTTATGAAAAAATAAAAGAATTTGCAGATAAAGTTGATAAAATATATGTAATAGAAGAAAATGACCCATTTATAGAAGAACAAATAAAAGCATATGGAATAGACTGTATTGGAAAAGATGTAATGCCTCCATATGGTGAAATGACACCAGATGTTTTAAGAAAAGCTATATTTGGAAAAACAAATGATACTATAGAATACAAATCTGAATTAGTAACACCAAGACCACCAAGTTTCTGTGCAGGATGTCCACATAGAGGATTCTTCTATGAACTTGGAAAGAGAAAAAATTTAATAGTTGGTGGAGATATAGGATGTTATACTCTTGGATTTGCTCCTCCATATAATGGAATAGATTATGTTGTTTGTATGGGTTCTGCTTTTGGAACTGCACATGGAGCTCAAAAAGTTCTTAATATGAAAGAAGGAAATGAAAAAAGATTAGTAGGTGTACTTGGAGACTCAACTTTCTTCCATACAGGAATAAATGGTCTTTTAGACGTAGTTTACAATAGAGGAAATTCTATATCAGTTATATTAGACAATAGAATAACTGGAATGACAGGTCACCAAGAAAACCCAGGTTCAGGATATACTTTACAAGGTGCTAAAACTAAAGATGTTGATATAGAAGGATTAGTTAAAGCTTGTGGAATAGAACATGTAAGAGTTATAGACCCTAACAATCTAAAAGAAGTAAATGAAGCATTAGATTGGGCTTTAGCTATAGAAGATGAACCATCAGTAATAATTACAAGATGGCCATGTGTACTTAAAAAATTCTCTAAAGAAGATATAGAAGAATTTAATAACCCATTTAAGACTAAGTGTAAAGTTGACCATGATAAGTGTATTGGATGTAAATTATGTTTGAAAACTGGATGTCCAGCCCTATCATTTGATAAAGAAAATAAATTATCAAATATAGATAGAAATCAGTGTGTAGGATGTGGAGTATGTTCACAAGTTTGTCCAAAACAAGCAATAGTTAAGGAGGAAAAATAATATGACTAAGAGTATACTTTTGGTAGGTGTAGGAGGTCAAGGAACTATACTTGCTAGTAAATTATTAACTATGGGATTGATGGAAGCTGGATACGATGTAAAAATGAGTGAAATACATGGAATGAGTCAAAGAGGAGGTTCTGTTTCCTCACAAGTTAGATATGGAGATTGTGTGCATTCTCCAGTTATAGAAATTGGTGGAGCAGACATATTAGTATCTTTTGAAAAAATGGAAGCTTTAAGATGGTTTAATTATTTAAAACCAGAAGGAAAAGCTTTAGTAAACAATTATAGAATAGATTCTATGACTGTCTTAATCGGAGGAGCTGAATATCTAGAAGGTGATATAGATGAAGAGCTAAATAGATTAAATGCAAAAGTTATAAACGCTGCTGATAAAGCTGAAGAACTAGGAAATTCAAAAATAATGAATGTTATTTTATTAGGTTGTCTAGTTAAATCTATGGAATTAGAGTCTATCGATTGGGAAAAAATTATAAGTGAAAATGTTAAACCAAAATTTGTTGAATTAAATATAAAAGCTTTCCATGAAGGTATGGAAATGGTTAACAAATAGTTTATAATATATATAAATAAACTATAGAAATTAAGGTGAAAGGAAGAAAATTATGACTTACAGAATATTAGCCATAAATCCAGGTTCTACTTCTACAAAAATAGCAGTATATGATGGAGAAGAACAAATTCTTGTGAAGACAATAGACCATCCAGCTCAAGAGATTGCAAAATATAATACAATACAAGACCAATTTGAAATGCGTAAAGAAGCTGTTTTGAATATTCTTGAAGAAAATAATATAGATTTGAAATCTCTTAGTGCAATAGTAGGAAGAGGTGGGGTTTTACCACCAGTAAAATCAGGAGCATATTTAGTAAATGAAGAAATGATTGATGTACTTAGACATAGACCAGTGCTTGAACATGCTTCAAATTTAGGAGCTGTTGTGGCACACGCAATATCAGAGCCACTTGGAATAAACTCATATATTTATGATTCTGTTGCAGTAGATGAGCTTATAGATGTAGCCAGAGTATCTGGACTTTGTGGAATGGATAGAGCAAGTACAGGGCATGCATTAAATACTAGAGCTATGGCTTTAAAATATGCTAAAGATAATGGGAAAGATTATAAGAGTTTAAATCTAATAGTAGCTCATATTGGTGGAGGAGTAAGTATTTATCTTCATGAAAATGGAAGAATGGTTGATATGTTATCTGATGATGAAGGGCCATTTTCTCCAGAAAGGTCAGGAAGAGTACCTGCTACAAAATTAGTGGCAGCTTGTTATTCAGGAAAGTACTCAGAAAGAGAAATGACTAAAAAGATAAGAGGTAAAGGTGGTATCGTTTCATATCTAAACACTGTAGATGCTAGAGAAGTTGAGAAGATGATAGCAGAAGGAAATAAAGAAGCAAAAATTATTTATGAAGCAATGGCTTATCAATTGGCAAAAGGTATTGGAGAATTAGCAACTGTAGTGGATGGAAAAGTAGATGCTATAATTATAACAGGTGGAATTGCATATTCTGAAATGTTTACGTCAATGGTTAAAAAGAAAGTGGAATTTATTGCACCAGTAGAAATTATGGCAGGAGAAAATGAGTTAGAATCACTTGCTTTTGGAACTTTAAGAGTACTAAATGGAGAAGAAGAAGCTAGAATTTATAGTGAAAATTAATAAGAACAACTAAAAATGTTTATATATTAAAAAGTGGTATATCCATTTTTATACACGAAAGCTTAGAATATAAGTGAAAGTGTATAAAATATGAATTGCCACTTTTTTTATAATTGAAATTTTATATTAAATTAATGAAGAGTTATGTAAAATTTTGTATTTATATATATATTTTATTGGTATTTATTGTTATTATTATTATGAGGAGTGATTTTTGATGGGAAAAATAAATTTAAAAAGTATGATAAGATTGTTTTCAGGTTTCTTTATATTTGCAATTTCTTCTGTATTGATGATTAATGCGCATGTTGGGCTTATGCCTTGGGATGTGCTTCATCAAGGTTTATCTATAAAATTAGGTATAACTATAGGTCAGGCATCTATAATGGTAGGGGTTATAATCGTTATATTGGATGCAGTTTTTGGTGAAAACATAGGATGGGGAACACTACTTAACATGACATTCATAGGAATATTTATTGATTTAGTAATATTCTCTGAAGTAATACCTCATGCAAGTAACACTTATGTAGGTGTATTTATGGTTGTTATAGGAATTATTTTAGCAGCTATAGCAAGTTTTCTATATTTAGGTGTTTGTCTAGGCAGTGGACCAAGAGATGGTCTTATGATTGCTCTTCAAAAGAGAACTAATAAATCAGTACGCCTTGTTAGGACAATTCTTGAAATACTAGCTCTAGTTGTTGGTTGGTTATTAGGAGGTTCTGTAGGTATTGGTACACTTGTAAGTGCATTAGGACTAGGATATGTATTACAAATAGTGTTTAGGATGTTTAATTTTGACACGAAGTCGCTTAAACATAGATTTATTATAGATGATATAAAAGAATGGAAAGAAAAGAAAAGAGATGAACATAAGTGTAAATCAAGTATTGCAATAAAAAATGAGCAAAATTAAGTATACCAAAATATATTTGTATTTTGTTTAATTTATGTAAAGGTAAGGAGATTTGGAAATGGAATTATGGGATTTATATAATACTGATGGAATTAAAACAGGAAAAGTTATAGAAAGAGGTAATTCTATTGAAGAAGGTTATTACCATTTAGCAGTTGAAGTATGGATTGTAAATAGTAACTCTCAGATTTTAATTCAGAAAAGGTCTAAAAGTAAAAAGACATTACCAAATATGTGGGGAATGACAACTGGATGTATTGTTTCTGGAGAAGATAGTTTGGAAGGTGCAATTCGTGAAGCAAAGGAAGAAATAGGGATAGATATATCTAAAGATGAAATGAAAGTTTTTAGAAGTATGATTCATGGTGATACTCTTTGGGATGTATACTTTGTTAAGAAGGAGTATGATATATCAAAAGCTATTTTACAAGAAGAAGAAGTAAGTGATATAAAGTGGGTAAGTACAGACAGAATAAGACAATTGATAAAGGATGGTTTATTTTTTGAATATCCAGAAATATATGAATTACTATATGATATAGATAATAATAATTTAAACTTATAATATGGAGCAGATTTTAGTATAAACATAATTGTATAGAATTATCTTCTCTAAATTTTAATATTGTTTTATGAAGAATTAATAAGTTGTTTTGAAAGCTTTTTGATTATTTTTAGAATTAGAATAAAAAAGAGTGACACTGTAAAGTCATAAAAATTTGGGGAGGGTTTAAACTGTGAAAGATAACAAAGAATTGACACATGATGGCTCAAAATATAAAATTGTTTCTATATCTGTTGTAGTAATTATTTTAATTACGTTCTGGTACATGTTAAATATGGTGCTTTTAACATTTATAATGACTTTTATTTTCTATAACTTACTTGTAGCCATAAGAAAACGAATTAATAAAATTTCTTCTAGAATTATTCCAGATTCGTTGATAATTGTAGTGTTATACTTACTATTTGCTATATTATTGGTATTGATTAGTTATGCAGTTGTACCAATAATTATAGTCCAACTTACGGAATTAAGTAGGATTTTTAGTGATTTTGATGTAAATCAAATTGCTCAATCTCTAGGTCCAAAACTTTATCCTGTTGTTTCAAAGTTAGATTTTAATAAATATATTTCACAGGCAGGGCTACTTATAGCATCAACAGCAACAAAGGTTGGAAGCTTTGGAGTAAATATATTGTTAGGCTTCTTACTGAGTTTGCTTCTTTTACTTGAAAAAAATGATATCAAGAAATTTGGAAATAAACTTGCAGATAGTAAGATTTCTTTTATTTATAATTCCCTTGTATTTTTCGGAAAGAGTTTTGTGAAAAATTTTGGTGAAGTAATGAAAGTACAAGTAATGATTGCATTTATAAACTCTGTTGTTTCCATGATTTTTTTAGGTTTTATGGGATTCCCTCAAATATGGGCTTTAGGATTTATGATTTTCGTGTTAGGTCTTATTCCAGTGGCAGGAGTTATAGTATCATTAATTCCACTAACTGTAATAGCCTTTAATATAGGTGGGATAACAAAAGTACTTGGAGTTTTGGCAATGATTTGTATAGTACATGCAGTAGAAACATACATATTGAATCCTAAGCTGATGTCAAATAGAACAAAACTTCCAGTTTGCTTTGTGTTTATTATTTTACTTGTAGGAGAGCATTATTTGGGTGTATGGGGATTATTAATTGGAGTTCCAATATTCATGTTCCTTATGGATATTTTAGGTGTTAAATTTACTTCTAGATAATGTATTACAATAATAATTTATTTTATGAATGTGACTCATAATTTGATTTAAAAAAGAACCTATAAATGGACAACATTAATAAAAGAAGTCTGTTTTATAGGTTCCATTTTGATTTTTATAAATACTATAGAATTAATAACAAGAAATTTATTTCATTTCAAAAGTTTCACAACTTGCATTTCCTGAATTTATATGAACTTTTTCAGCTTTACAAAGTTCATTTTTATTGTATTTACATTTTACAGCTTCACAATGGATATTGTCTGTATCAACTTGATTAGTATCATTAGAACGACTAGTTATTCCAGAAGTATATTTGTCTTCAAAAGAAGCACAATAAGTGTTTCCTGTAGTAGTTGCTTGCATTCCATCTACTTTTATGCTCCCAGCATAACAATATCCACTAGTATTATAAGCACAATTAGTAGCATCGCAATTTAAATTATTATTTTTCATAAAATAACCTCCTAAGTTTTATTTAAACTTATTATGTGAAGTTATTTAAATTTTATACACCTATTTACAATTACATTTATCACATTTAACAATTACATCTTTTGAAGTTTCTCTTCCTAAATTTCTATTGACATGATATACATCTGTATTTTCAGTTGAACCACATATAGAACATTTAAAATTGTTTTCTAGTAAAGTTCTTTCTCTAAATAACTTCCAGTACATAGAATTGATGTAATCATTGTAGTTCACCTTGAGGCATGTTTCAAGAAAGTTTATGTATAGATTATCTAAATCTCCTGTATCTAATTCTGTATATTCTGGTTCAAAATATTCACAACATCCTCTAAAGTCAGGCTTAGTATCTGAAATAACACATCTAATATCATATCTATAGTCTAGGCTGGGCCCCTTGAATGAAAGATGTGTACAAAAAGAACAAGATGTCTCTGGTAGATTTTTTTCAAGTTCATGTAATTTATTATTCATAAGTATTCCTCCAAAAAAATTTATTTTAAGTATATAAATGTGTAGATTGTTTTAAAACTTTTATTTATTTATATTAGAAATTCAGGATAAATATTCCAATAAAGAGTAAATACCTAGTTATTTATGTGTTAAATAAAAAAGAGACAATCTCTAATTTGAGATAGTCTCTTTTTATGATTTTTATATTAAAAGTTTAATTTAAGTGTAACTCTGGTTGATTTTAGTCAGCTAGTTTCACATCTGCTTTGTTTTTTAACTTTCTACCATAGTAGACAGTTAAAACAGCGTATAATACAGTAAATATAGCAGCTAAAATATAGGATATGTTTATACTTAGATTAAATCCAATTTGAGCATTGAATATATAGCTAAATATGATAAAAGAATAAAACATACCTGGAATTAAGCTTATAATATAATTTTTTTCTTTTATTATAAGATAGACTGTAATCATCGCAAATGCAAATATAGCGATGGTTTGATTACTCCATGAGAAATATCTCCATAATATATTAAATCCAGAAGCACTGAGTTTTGCAAATATGAGGATGGCTATGACAGGGATAAATATACAGATTGATAGTATAACACGATGTTTCTTTTCCTTTTGGTCATAATGAAAATAATCAGCAAGCATTAATCTTAGAGATCTTAAAGCTGTATCTCCAGAAGTTATTGGTAAAATGATAACACCTATTATAGCTATGATTCCACCAATAGAACCAAGTAAATCTCTTGCAACTAAGCCTATTACATCAGGAGAGCCTATCAATTCCTTAGGTATACCTTTATTGTAAATACCCATAGCAGCTGCAGCCCAAATCATTGCAATTAAACCTTCTAAAATCATCATATTATAAAAAGTAGTTTTTCCTTCTTTTTCATTTGAAACTGATCTTGCTATAAGAGTGGCTTGAGTTGAGTGGAACCCAGAAACTATACCACAAGCAACTGTAACGAAGAATGTAGGGATAAGAGGAATTCCATCAGGATGAATACCTTTCCAATTTGCAAGACTTAGATTAGCTAAATCATAACCTTGTGTAAATATTCCGATTCCAACACCAGCAGCAGATAAAAGTAGTATTGCCCCAAATATCGGATATATTTTTCCTATAATCTTATCAATTGGGAAGAGTGTTGCACATAAATAATATACAAAAATAATTCCATAAACTATCCATACAACTGGATTGTTTATAGTTGATTTCATATTTAAGATTTGTGTAACAACCAAATCTCCAGGTGTGTAAATAAAAACTGCACCAACTAAAAGCATTAATAGACAAAGGAATATATTATAGACTTGAAATACTTTATTACCTAAAAATCTACTGATAAGAGAAGGCATCTGTGCTCCTTTTTCTCTTATACTAATCATTCCACTCATATAGTCATGTAAAGCTCCTCCAAATACACAACCAATAGGGATTAGTATAAATGCTATTGGGCCAAACAATATACCTTGGATAGGTCCTAGAATTGGTCCTGTACCAGCTATATTAAGCAATTCAATGAGACTATTCTTCCATTTTTTCATTGGAACATAGTCTACACCATCACTCTGAGCAAGAGCAGGTGTTTTTCTGTCATCTGGGCTAAATACTTTTTCACAATAAGCACCATATAAAGCACCTCCTATTAGTAATATAGCCAATCCAATTAAGAACGTTGTCATAATATCACCCCATTTATAAAATTTTTGGATTCTGTATACGTATTGAAATAACCTACAAATTCTATAAAATACTAAAAGTAATATAATTTCAGAAATTAATACATACACATAATCATGTACTTAGTATACATGTGTTTGGTAAAATTTTCAATATTATAGCAATAAAGAATATAAACAAAATTCTGATAATATTTTACAAAAAAATTAAAAAACATAAAAAATAGTTTAAATATATAAGTAAAAAAGATAAATCAATTGATAATGTAAATGTCTATATCTTAACAATATTAAGAGGTCTAAAATTCTTGAAGAAAGAATAGTCAAGTGATATAATGAGTTTACAGGTGTATATACACTAGTACATATAGAAAGCGGTGCAATTATGGATAAAGATTTAACATATCAAATCAAAGAGCTAAAGAAAGAAAAAAATGCAATAATACTTGCCCATTTTTATCAACCACCAGAAATACAAGAATTAGCAGATGCAGTTGGAGACTCATATTACTTAAGTGAAATTGCTAGAGATTGTAACGAAGATGTGGTTGTATTCTGTGGAGTAAGATTTATGGGAGAAAGTGCTAAGATATTATCACCTGAGAAAACTGTATTAATGCCAGTAAGTAACGCTGGATGCGCTATGGCAGATATGGTAGATGAAGAAGGCGTGATAAAACTAAAACAACAGTATCCAAATGCTTTGGTTGTATGTTATATAAACTCTACAGCTAAAGTCAAGGCACATTGTGATGTTTCTGTTACATCGTCCAGTGCAATTAAAATATTAGAAAACATAGATAATAAAGAAATTATATTTCTTCCAGATAAAAACTTAGGAGGATATATTGCAGAGAAATTTCCAGATAAAGACTTTATATTTTGGGACGGATATTGCAAATACCACAATAATATAAAGGCTGAAGAAATAATTGAATTAAAAGATAAGTATAAAGATGCAGAAGTGTTGGTACATCCAGAATGTAAAAAGGAAGTAAGAGATTTAGGAGATTATGTAGGCAGTACATCAGGAATAATAAAATATGCTACTAATAGTGAAAATAAAGATTTTATAATAGCAACTGAAGAAGGAATATTACATGAATTAAAGAAAAAGAATCCTAATAAAAACTTTTACATCCCTGGAGGAAGAATACTATGTACTGATATGAAAAAGACAACATTAGAAAATTTATACAGTACACTTAAAAATATGGAAAATGAAGTTACTGTAGAAGATGAAATCATGGAAAAGGCTTTAAATTCACTGCTTAATATGCACAGATTAGCAGAAGGATAGAGGGATAGACTTATGAATTTAGAACAAGATGTTTTAATAGTTGGAAGTGGTATTTCAGGGTTATATTGTGCATTAAATTTAGATAAAAATTTAAATGTATTAGTAGTATCAAAATCTACAATTGAAAACAATAATACATATCTTGCACAAGGTGGAATTTCAACTGCTAGAAATATTGATGATATAGAGTCTTTTGTGGAAGATACAATGAAAGCTGGTCAGTATAAAAATAGAGTTGAAGCAGTCCAAGTTCTTGCAGATGAATCTATTGAAAATGTAGGACAAATAGTAGATTATGGTATGCCTTTAGATAGAGAAAATGGAGAAATAGATTACACTAGAGAAGGTGCTCATAGTGTAAATAGAATAGTTCATAGTAAAGATAATACTGGAGAGGTTGTTTTTAAGACTTTATTAAAAGAAGCTAAAACTAGAGAAAATATAACTCTTATAGAAGATGCGTATCTTTTAGATATATTAAAAGATGGTAATAAGTGTATAGGAGCTAGAATTTTTAAATCTCAAAGAGAAATTCATGTTTTTTCAAAAGTGGTAGTTTTGGCTACAGGTGGAATAGGTGGACTTTTCAAAAACTCTACCAACCAAAGACACCTTACAGGTGATGGAATTGCTATAGCTTTAAAAAATGATATAAAAATAGAGCACTTAGAGTATATTCAAATACATCCTACAGCTTTTTATGAAGAGAATAGTGAAGGTAGGAGAATGCTTATATCTGAATCACTAAGAGGAGAGGGAGCTAAACTTTTAAATAAAAATAAAGAAAGATTTGTCGATGAACTTCTTCCTAGGGATGTAGTTTCAAAAGCTATTTTTGAGCAAATGGAAAAAGATAATTCACCTTATGTATATCTAGATGCAACGCATTTAGGTAGCGAATATTTAATTAACAGATTTTCTTTCATTTACAATGAATGTTTGACTAGAGGGACAGATATAACTAAGGAATATATAAAAGTATCACCTGCACAACATTATTTTATGGGTGGGATACATGTCGACTTGGACTCAAAAACATCTATGGAAAATTTATATGCAGTTGGAGAGATTAGTTGCACAGGTGTTCATGGAGCAAATAGACTGGCAAGTAATTCTTTACTTGAAGGGCTTGTATTTTCAAAGAGAGCCGCCAAAAGTATAAACTCAGTTATGGATGAGATAAAAGTTGAATTTATAGATATACCAGATATGGACATAGATATAGAAAAGATAAAAAAAGAGAATAAAATATTAGTCATAAAAGAAATTGAAAGAACAAGTGAGGATTTTGGCGATGAATTATTTGATTAAAAAATAGCTACGCACACTTGTGACTTTAGTCATGAGTTAGTAGCTAAAATAGTCAGCATATAGGGAAACTTATGTGTAGAGATAGGATAGAACCTATCCAATACTACTTGAATTGCTGGAAA